>CAJGDL010000005.1 GCA_904502075.1 uncultured Alistipes sp. | reverse complement strand
TTGGCGATGGCGGTGGGGTCTACCGTGCCATCGGCCATCACGCCGGCCATGCCGGCATCGAGCACATACTGGGCCAGGGTGTTCCAGTCGGCCTGCGAGGGGAGGTGCCACCCCTCGGGGCAGATGCCGCGCACGATGCGCTGCTCATCCCCCTGGAGGAGTTGCTCGCCCTGCGTGGCGGCAGGCAGGTTGTAGAAGGCTCCGTAGGTCTTCAGCGAAAGTTGTCCGATCTCGGCCGAGAGGTCGTTGTCGAAGATCACATAGTAACGGGGCTCGGTGGCGGAGATGTCGAGAAGCTGCTCCTCGATGGGGAAGTAACGCAGGTTCTCGGCCATCCAGGTCTGATCGCCGAGGGTCACGGTAACATAGCTCTCTCCGTCGCGCGGGTCGGTCATCGTCCCCTCCACGGGGGTCAGATCGGGGTCGGGCGTGGGATCGGGCGTGGGATCCGGATCAGGCGTAGGATCGGGATCGGGCTTGTTGTTCGGATTTTCCTGGGTATTTTCCTGGGGTTGCGGCTCGTCGTTGCTCTCGCAGGCCGTAACACACAGGGCCAGGGCCAGCAGAGGAATCCATAATTTTTTCATCGCTTACGATTTTTTTTGTTTGTTAGTCCATGACGCAACGTACCGAGTAGCCGCGACGATCTTGGTAACCCGACTTCGTGAAGGAGATGCTGTACTGGAGGTTTCGGAACTCCACGCAACCGCCGCCATACTGCTGGTAGTCGGTCATCCAGAAACCGGTTTCGGTCTTGCGGTACTCGAAGGTGCCGGTCTGCCAGCAGAAGCCGGCCGGAAGCACCGAGAATCCGAAGGTGTCGCGCGGGCCCGCAGCCAGGTCAGGATAGGTATCGGTGGCCAGCGATTCGTCCCACATGCCCACGGCGGTGAGGGCCGACCATACATTCTTGAGCCCCTCGGTGGAGTGCATCTCACCCCAGTCGTCCATCCAGAACTCGCCCTCTACATCCTCGATCTGCGAAGATACATAGGCCTCCAGCTGCTGCCACTCGGCCTTGCTGGGCAGGTGCCAACCCTCGGGGCAGACACCCTGCACACCGCTCGGCACGGCACTCTCCGAAGCACCGCTCTTCGATTCGGTATCGTTGGCGGCAAACCAGTTGTAGAGCACGCCGTAGTCGGCATACTCCTGCGTCTGCTTGGCCTCGCCTACATCCGTACCCTCGTAGAAGAGGACGAAATAACGCTTTGCCGTACCCGAGTTGGCCGCATCGGCACCGGGGTAGACGGCCGGCAGGTAGGCCAGGTTCTCGGCCATCCAGGTCTGCTCACCGATGGTTACCGTGCGGTAGTTCTTGCCGTCGCGCGAATCGACCATCGTACCGGTCTCGGGGGTCGGAGTGGGGGTCGGCGTATCCTGCTGGGGCTTCTTGTGGGTGATGGTCACCTGTTGCGTCGCCTCGGCACCCTGGTTGCCCACGGCCGTCAAGGTGATAACCAACTCACCCTCGGGCAGCTCCTCGGGAGCCGTGAAGGCGTAGGTAAAGGGGAGGGCATCAACCTCGCTGATGGCGATGTCGCCCACCTGCAGGCTTACGCTCTGAATCTCACCTACGTTGGCCGAACCCTCGCCACAGATCGTCAGCGGGTTTTTCGACTCCCATACATAGCCTTCGGAGGGGGCCGTCAGCGTGAGGGTTAGCTCCTGCTCGGGGGCGGGGGCCTCACTCTTGCTTACGCGAACGGTTACCGAACGGCTGTCGGTGGCCTCGCGGTCGCCCGTGACGGTGAGGGTGATCTCCAACTCACCGAGCTCCTGCTCGGCGGGGAAGGTGTATTCGTAGGTGAAGGGGACGCTATCCACCTCCTCGATGATGGTATTGCCCACCTTCAACTCCACATCGGCAATGGCACCCTCATTGATCAGGGCGTTACCCTTGATCTCGAAGCCTTCCACCTCTGCCAAGTCGAACTCCGCGTTGGCCTCGGGGGCGGTCAACTCGCAGATTACCACCTGAGTTTGCGCGGGAGGAGTTACCGGCTGAGTCGGCTCGGTGTTGTCATCGCCACATGCTGCCAGACCCAGCAGCAGAAGGGGCAAAAACCAGAATTTCTTCATCGTTTTCATTGTTTTTGAACTTTTTAGTTATAAATTTAAATTATTTAAAAGTTTAGCATGGCTAATTGTAATGCAAATATAAAAAGAATGGTGTAAAAGCGCAAGCCTTTACACCAAAAAAGTTCGTTTTTTCCGATTCCCAGCTCGCCATATTTTCGCGAGGGAGGGGCGGGCGGTTATCGTCGCACCAACTTGACCACATTCTCCACATGGTGGGTGTGGGGGAACATATCGACCGGCTGCACCGCCTCCACGCGATAGAGGCCGTCCATGAGGGCCAGGTCGCGGGCCTGGGTGGCGGGGTTGCAACTCACATAGACAATGCGTTCGGGGGCGGCACGAAGGATCACGTCGATCACCGGCTCGTCGACACCGGCTCGGGGCGGGTCGAGGATGATCACATCGGGACGGCCGTTCTTGGCCACAAAATCGTCGTTCAAGACCGCCTTCATGTCGCCGGCATAGAAGGTGGTGTTCTCGATTCGGTTCATCGCGGAGTTGACCTTTGCATCCTCGATCGCCTCGGGGACATACTCGATGCCCACCACTTTGTGGCAGCGCGAGGCGCAGAAGTTGGCGATCGTACCCGTGCCGGTGTAGAGGTCGTAGAGGGTCTCCTCGGGCTTCAGGTCGGCAAAGTCGCGAGCCACCTTATAGAGTTCGTAGGCCTGTTCGGAGTTGGTCTGGTAGAAGGATTTCGGGCCCACCTTGAACTTCAGCCCCTCCATCTCCTCCAAAATATGATCCTTGCCGGCGAAGAGGATAGGCTCCTGGTCGCCCAACGAATCGTTCCACTTCGTATTGACCATGTAGATCAGTGAAGTGATCTCGGGGAAGGTGGTGTGCAGATGGCTCATCAGCGCCTCGATGCGCTCTTTGTCGTCGCTGTTGAAGACCACGATGAGCATGATCTCGCCCGTGGAGGCGGTGCGGATCACGATGTTGCGCATCAGCCCCGAGTGCTCGCGGGCGTGATAGAACTCGTAGCCGTGCTCCACGCAGAAGCGCTTGATCTCTAGGCGGATGGCATTCGACGGGTCGGCCTGCAACCAACACTTTTCAATATCGAGCACCTTGTCGAACATGTTGGGAATGTGGAATCCGAGGGCCGGCTCAGGGGTGATCTCGCGGCCGGCATCGGCGATCTCCTCGTAGGTCATCCAACGGCGGTCGGCGAAGGTGTACTCCAACTTGTTGCGGTAGAATTGGGTCTTGGCCGAACCGAGGCAGGGACGGATCTCGGGAAGTTCCACCTTACCGATGCGCGTGAGTTGGTCGCGCACCTGCTCGGTCTTGAACTTCAGCTGCTCCTCGTAGCCCAGGTTTTGCCACTTGCAGCCGCCACACACTCCGAAGTGGTGGCAGAAGGGTTCGATTTTTCGATCGGAGTGCTTCCGGTAGTTGACCACGAAGCCCTCCATGAAGCGGCGGCGTTTGACACGGATCTGCACATCGACCACATCGCCCGGGACGGTCATCGGGACAAAGACCACCTGGTCGTTCCAACGCCCCATCGCCTTGCCTTCGGCGGCAAGGGTGGTTATCTCAAGCCCCTCGATCAGGGGGTAATTCTGTTTTTTGCGAGCCATAAAAGTTTTGTATCTTTACGCTTGAAGCGCAAAGATACAAAACAATTAGGAATATTAGGAATGTGGAGTTAGGAATTTTTTAATTCAGAATTATAAAACCTAATTCGTCGGAATATCGCGGTTTACGTTTTTCGAGCCTACAAGGGCATAGAAGAGCAGGTAGCCCAAGGCGGCCACGATCACCCAGTAACTCTGCACGAAGCCCACCAGGTCGGCGGCATAGCCCTGAATGAAGGGGAGGATACCGCCTCCGCAGACCAAGGCCATGAAGATACCCGAGGCGGCGGGGGTGTATTTGCCCAGCCCCTCGGCTGCAAGGTTGAAGATCGCCCCCCACATCACCGAGGTGCAGAGGCCGCAAAGCAGCATGAAGAGCATCTTTAGGGGAACTTCGTTGCCGAAGATCGAGATATGGTGGCTCTCGGGGATGAGGATCAGGCAGAGGATGAAGCCGATGGCTGCAATCGAGACCGTGGAGAGCATCGTGCGCGACGAGATCTTGGCACTCACGGCACCGCCCACCAGGCGGCCGCACATCATCAGGAACCAGTAACTACCGACCAGCGTACCGGCCACGGCGGGGCCTACCCACTCCAGGTCGGACATGTAGAGGTTGGCGATGTTCGGAATACCCACCTCGATACCCACATAGAAGAAGATGGCTACGGCTCCCAGCACAAAGTGGCGGAACGAAAGGGGGCCGTGAGGATCTTTCGTCTTTTGGCCGCTGAGTCGCTCGGCGCGCTCCTCGGGGCGCTCCATGTGGGGCTCGGGGATGCGGGTGAGGGCGATCACCACGAAGGCCAAGGCAAAGATAGCCATGGCAATAATCATGGCGGGTGCCGCCTGTCCCACGGTGGCCTCCTCGGCCTCACCACCAATCAGATAGCCCAGCAGGATGGGGGCGATGGTGCCTCCCACCGAGTTGCACGAACCGCCGAGTTGCAGGAGTTGGTTTCCCTTGTTGCCACCTCCACCCAAGGTATTGAGCATCGGGTTCACCACGATGTTGAGCATACACATCGAGAAGCCGGCCACGAAGGCTCCCAACACATAGACTGCAAACGACTCCGCATAGCCCGATAGGAATTGGATACCCACCCCCACGAAGCCGACCGTCACGGCCGCCAGCGAGGTGAATTTGTAGCCTTTGCGCTTCAGAATCACACCCGCAGGGATGCCCATGCAGGCGTAGGCGATGAAGTTGGCCAGGGTGCCGAGCTGCGAGAGGGCGTTGCTTGCCCCAAATTGGTTTTGTACGATGACCCCCATCGAACCGGCAAAGTTGGTTACGAAGGCAATCATGAAAAAGAGAGAAAACATCACTGCAATCGGCAGTGCATAGTTTTCATTTTTAACACCTTTGTTCATATTTTCGACTCCTTATTAGTTCTTGTTTCAAGAGGCTTTGGTGTGGGCTTTTGAATCTGTTTTAAGGGGACTTTGCAATGTTTTAGGAGAGTCGCTCCACGATGAAGCGCGCCAGCCCCTCGAGCGAGGAGCGGGCCTCGGAGGCGGGGTAGTGGCTCAGCAGGTGCAGAGCCTCCTCGATGTACTCCTCCATCACACGGCGGGCCTCCGCCAAGCCTCCGCAATTTTCAACCACGGTTTGCAGATAGTTTACCTCCTGTTCGTCGGCATGACAGGCCGAAAGACGCTTCAGGAGCTCTTCACGACGCTCCTCGGAGGCGCGCTCCAGCACATGGAGCAGCGGCAGGGTGATCTTCCCCTCACGCAGGTCGTTATTCCTCGGTTTGCCGGTCTTGGCCTCCTGCAGGAAGTCCAAGATGTCGTCCTGAATCTGGAAGGCCATGCCGAGCACCTCACCGATGCGGTGCATGCGCTCCACCTCCTCCTGGCGGGCCCCCACCGAGAGGGCTCCGGCCGAGGCACTGACGGCCAGCAGCGAGGCTGTTTTGCGGCGAATGACATCGAAGTAGCGCTCGCGAGAGGTGAGTTGCTTGCGGGCGCTCTCGCTTTGTAGCACCTCGCCCTCACAAAGGGTGGTCATGGCACGGGTGATGTGGGTCACCAGATCGAACTGCCCACTCTCGAGGCCGATCGACAGATTTCGTGCCAGGATAAAGTCGCCCAACAACACCGCATTGCGCGATTGCCAAAGGGCGTTGGCCGAGGGTTTTCCGCGACGTTGGTCGGCCTCGTCGATCACATCGTCGTGGATCAGCGAAGCGGTGTGGATCATCTCGACCAGCATGGCGGCAATGTGGCTACGGCGTCCTACGCGGCTCTCATCGCCCGCATGGAGCAGGGCCGAGAGAAGGACAAGCATGGGGCGAATCCCCTTGCCACGCGACGAGAGGGCGTGGGTCAGCATTTCGGAGAGAAGCTCTCCGTCGGTGGTGAACTGCGCTCCGACAAACGCATCGAACTCCTTCAAAAGCCCTTCGATCGGTCGGCGAATCGCATCGAGTGTCATCATAAAACTATTGCGGTTTTCGGATTCGGGCTTTTTGGTGCGGATCAATCCACGCCAAAACCCCGTTCTATATCTTGCAAAGATAGTGAAAAAGTTTGCAAAACAGGCTTTTTTGCGCGCGAAAAACGATTATTCCGTCAAAAAAATCCTATAATTTAGGTGTGGCGTCCGAAAATCCGCAAAATTATCGTACCTTTGCAAATTGGAAAAATTTCGATTTTTATGAATCATCGACTTTGGAGGTTTCGGGGGCTCTCGCATGGATGGAGATCAGCACTCGCATTTGTGGGGGTCGCATTGCTCTTTTTTGTCGTCAGTGCCCTCTATTTCGCTCCGCAGTTTGCGGGAGAGGAGTTGCCTCAGCACGATGTGGTGCAGTACGAGGGTATGGCCCACGACATTCGCCAATGTCGTGCCCAGACGGGTGAGGATCCCCAGTGGACCGGAGGAATGTTTGGCGGCATGCCGGCCTACCTGATCAATGTGGCCTACCCCGCACAATTGGTGAAAAACACGCTGGGACAGGTGGTTCGCCTGATCGACACCCCGGCCGCCTTCCTCTTCTTTGCCATGCTCGCCATGTGGCTTATGCTCCGCATGATGGGGTTCGGTACCCGCGTGGCGGTGGCCCCGTCGCTGGCCTACGGCCTCTCGACCTACTTTCTGCTGATTATCGGGGCGGGACACATCACCAAGATGTGGGCCCTGGTCTATGCCCCGCCCATGATGGGTGGCGCGTGGCTCGCCCTGCGTAAAAAACCCTGGACAGGGGCTCTTTTGACCGCCCTCTTTGCCTCGCTCGAGATCGGGGCCAACCATCCACAGATCACCTACTACTTCCTGGTGGCCATGGCCTTGATGTGGCTCTCCGAGGGCTATTTTGCCGTGGTGGAGAAGCGACTGAAAGAGTTTGCGAAGCGCACGGCCCTGCTTGCGGTGGCCGGCTTGGTGGCCGTGGGCTCCAATTTCTCGCCCCTGTGGTATACGCTACAACATACGAAAGATACAATTCGCGGAGGCTCGGAATTGGTGGCCGAGAAGGGAGATTCAAGTGCCGAGGGGCTCGACTTGGCCTATGCTACGGCATGGAGTTACGGCCCGGCCGAGAGTTGGAACCTGCTCATCCCCGACTTCATGGGGGGTGATTCGATGCGCTCGTTTGCCCGCGATGGAGAGGTGGCCGAGGCGTTGCGCCCCTATGGGCTCTCGGATTTGGCCCGCCAACTGCCCCTCTATTGGGGGGATCAGCCCTTCACGGCGGGACCCACCTACCTAGGAGCCGTGGTGATCTTCCTGGCGGTGATGGGACTCCTGCTGGTGGGTGGTCGCGACCGCTGGTGGGTGGTCGCCGCCTCGTTGCTCGCCCTCTTTTTGGCCTGGGGCTCCCATTTCATGGGATTTACCGAACTCATGTTCCGCCTCCTGCCCGGCTACAACAAGTTCCGCACCGTCTCGATGTTCCTCGTGGTGGTGCAGTGGACCGCTCCTCTGATGTTGGCCTTTGCCCTGGCAAAGCTCTCTGCGCTTCGGGCCGATGAACCGCAGGAGCAGAGCCGCGCCCTGCGTGCCCTGGCTTGGGCCACGGGGGTGGTTGGCGGCCTCTGTCTGCTCTTTGCCGTGGCAGGATCGCACCTCTTCGACTTCGGCTATGCCGCCTCCGAGGAGCAGCTCACCGAGCAGTTTGGCGAGTGGTTCCGTCAGGCGGGGATGGAGGAGGAGTTGCGCCAAGGGCTCGATATCGAGTTGGGTCATACCGCCGCTCGGGCGATGGCCACGGAGCGAGCCTCGATCATGGCCCGCGATGCGTGGCGATCGTTGGTGCTGGTGTTGCTGACCGCCTCAGCCGTGTGGCTCTACCTACGCCGAGGGCTCCATCGCGCCCTGCTGATGGGGGCGGTGAGCCTCTTGGTGGTGGTCGATCTGGTACCGGTGGATCTGCGCTATCTCTCGCACGAAAACTTTGTTACGGCCCACCGCAACCGCGTAACTCCCACCGAGGCCGACCGCCAGATTCTTCAAGACACGGAGCCAGGCTACCGCGTGCTGAACCTGACGGTGAGCCCCTTCAACGATGCCACGACAAGCTACTTCCACCGCTCGGTGGGTGGCTACCATGGAGCCAAACTTGCCCGCTATCAAGATCTGATCGACCATTACCTCAACCGCTTCGACGAAGGGGTGCTGGATATGCTCAATACGCGCTATGTGATCCTCTCGCCCGACTCGGTGTTAAGGCGACCGACGGCAGCCGGTGCCGCCTGGTTTGCGGAGTACACCCTCGTGGCCGACTCGGCCGAAGAGGAGTTGCAACGCCTCGGCGAGGTCGATCCCGTGCAGGTGGCCGTGATCCGTCGCTCCGACCTCGACAAGGCCGACCGTATCCCCTGGCAACCGGCCGACTCGCTCCGCCCCTTCGTGGGCGACATTCGCCTTACGGCCTACCAGCCCAACCACCTGACCTACGCTTATGAGGCTTCGGAGCCGGCCGTGGCCCTCTTCTCGGAGATCTACTACGACAAGGGTTGGAAGGCCTATGTCGATGGGGTCGAGACCCCCTATTTCCGCGCCAACTATGTGCTGCGCGGCATGCAGTTGCCGGCCGGAGCACACACCGTGGAGTGGCGATTCCGCGCCCCGGCCTGGCGCGCCGTCGAAGGGGTGACGCTCCTCTGCTCGCTTCTGATTTTGGGAGGAGCCTTGGCAGGGGTGGTGCTCTGGTGGCGCCGAAAGTATAAAACCGAAAAACACGACGAGCATGAAGGATGATAAACGCTTAAAAAAGAGGGTGCGACGCTCCTACTTGGTCTCTGCAATGAGCATGTCGCTGGTGCTCTTCCTGTTGGCATCGGTGGGCTACCTGGTGGCGGCAGCGATCACCCTGGCTCGCAACCTGGAGGAGCAGGTGACCCTCACCGTGGAGTTGATGCACGGGGCCGATAGCGAAATGACCGAGCAGGTGCGTGAGGCGCTGCAGCGCGAACCGCGGGTACGAACGATCGACTTCTCCACGCGCGAGCAGAAGGCTGCAGATAGTGCCTTCCGCGAGATGTTTGAGCACGAATTCGAGGAGATTCTCGAGGAGAATCCCCTCTTGGACAGTTTTGAGGTGCAACTTGCCGCCCCGAATGGGGAGGAGGAGTCGGTGGAGGCGATCATCGCCCGACTCGAGCAACTCGAGGGGGTGGAGCGCGTCAGCTACCCGGCCCACATGGCCGAGCGCCTATACCGCACGGTGGGAAAGATTCGCTTTGTGCTGATCCTCTTCGGAGGGGCTTTGCTGGTGATCTCGCTCATCCTGCTGGCCAACACCATCCGCCTTGCGATCTACTCGAAACGCTACCTGATCAACACGATGAAGTTGGTGGGGGCGACCAAGTGGTATATCATGCGCCCCTTCCTTGGCGATGCCGTGGTGCAGGGGATATGGGCCGGCCTGGGGGCGGCGATCCTCTTCGGAGCCTCGCTCTACGGCCTGAATGAGACGGTGCCCGAACTCACAAACTTGGCGACCCTCGAAAAGGTGGGGGCGATCGTGGGGGCGATGATCGGCTTGGGGTGTCTGCTCTCGCTCCTCTTTACGGCCTTGGCCGTGAACCGATTTGTGAATATGAAAAGCAGCAAGATTTACCTTTATTAGTATACGCAGTTTATGAAAAAGTGGAACGAAATGTTGAATACCATCACCGATAAGAACGACGATAAGATGGCCCTGGCCAAGAAGAACTATCTGTTGCTCCTCGTTGGTTTTGCCCTTGTTGTGTTGGGCCTGGTGCTGATGACGGGGGGCAAGAGTGCCTCGCCCGAGGAGTTCAATTATGCGATGTTCTCTTTCCGGCGGATTACGCTGGCCCCGATCCTCATCGTCGCCGGCTTTGTCTTCGAGATCTACGCCATTCTCAAAAAATAAAGAACCAAAAAATGCCGACCGCAGACTGTTGAAAATAAAATAAGAAGACTATGGATACATTGGAAGCCATCCTGCTGGGTATTGTGCAGGGTTTGACCGAATTTCTGCCCGTGTCGAGTAGCGGGCATTTGCAGATCGCCAAGGAGATTCTGGGCGTGGAGATCGAGAACAACATCACCTTCGATGTGACGCTCCATGCCGCCACCGTCTTGAGTACGATCGTGGTGATGTGGGCCGAGATCTGGAAGCTCCTGAAGGGGCTCTTCTCGAAGACCTTCAACGACGAACAACGCTATGTACTGAAAATTCTCCTCTCGATGATTCCGGCCGGCCTGGTCGGCGTGTTGCTGGGCGATCAGATCGAGGCGCTGTTCTCGTCGCTCCTCTTTGTGGGGTGCATGCTGCTCTTTACCTCGGCACTGCTGACCTTCGCCTATTATGCCAAGCCCCGCCAAAAGAGCGAAATCTCCTGCCGCGATGCCTTCATCATCGGTTGCGGTCAGGCGCTGGCCACGCTGCCCGGCCTCTCGCGCTCGGGTACGACCATCGCCACGGGACTGCTCCTGGGCAACGAAAAGGGGGCTGTGGCCAACTTCTCGTTCCTGATGGTGATCCCCGTGATCTTGGGCAAGATGCTCCTGGACATCCTCTCGGGCGACATGGCGGCGATGAGCGTCGGCACGCTGCCCCTGGTGGCGGGCTTCGTGGCCGCCTTCCTGTCGGGAGCCCTGGCCTGCAAATTCATGATCGGCATCGTGAAGCGCGGCAAACTCATCTGGTTCGCCCTCTACTGCCTCTTGGCCGGTCTGCTTTGTGTTGTGTATAACCTCTTCTAACCGAATTGCCGTGCGCTACAGACCCAACGACAACGACCCCTTTACGCTCAAGGGGGTGAACTTCAACGAAGGCTACATCGCCATTATCGACAAACCCCTGGAGTGGACCTCAACCGACGTGGTGCGCAAGATCAAGTACGACCTGCGCAAGGTGGGATTCCCGAAGATCAAGGTGGGCCACGCCGGAACCCTCGACCCCCTGGCCACCGGAATCCTGATCGTCTGCATCGGAAAGGCGACCAAAATGGTGGATCAACTTCAGAGCGAGGAGAAGGAGTATGAGGCCGAACTGATGGTGGGAGCCACCACCCCGAGTTACGATTTGGAGCATCCGATCGACCAGACCTATCCCACGGAGCACATCACCGAGGAGATGGTGCGCGAGGCCCTGCAGTCGCTCTGCGGAGAGCGTCTTCAGACTCCGCCTCTCTACTCGGCCAAGAAGGTCGAAGGGGTACGAGCCTACGACATTGCCCGTGCAGGCGAGACCGTGGAGTTGCGCCAGGCGTTGATCCATATTTATGAGATCGAACTGCTGGAGTATGAGTTGCCACGCCTGAAGATTCGCGTGCGTTGCAGCAAGGGTACCTACATCCGTTCGTTGGCCCGCGAGATCGGCGAGGCGTTGCAGAGCGGTGCCCACCTCACCTCGCTTTGCCGCACGCGCAGCGGTGGTTTCACGCTTCGTCAGGCCCACAATCTCGACTTTTTTCTCGAAAAACTGGCAGAGAGCGAAACAAAATAACCCTTTTTGCGTATAAAATATAATTTGTTGTTTGTTCATTAACGAAAACATATAAGAATGAAACTCTCACAATACGGCTACGACTTTTCGCCCGAGATGTTGGCGAAATATCCCACCGACAACCGCGACGAGTCGCGTCTGCTGGTGCTCGACCGCAAAACCGGCAAGATCGAGCACCGCATCTTCAAGGAGATCATCGAGTATTTCGATGAGAAAGACCTCTTCTTGTTCAACAACACCAAGGTAATCCCTGCCCGCCTCTACGGAAACAAGGAGAAGACCGGAGCCGAGATCGAGATCTTCCTTCTGCGCGAGCTCAACAGGGAGTTGCGTCTGTGGGATGTAGTGGTCGATCCCGCCCGTAAGATTCGTATCGGCAACAAGCTCTATTTCGGCGACGACGACCTGTTGGTGGCCGAGGTGATTGACAACACCACCTCGCGCGGCCGCACGCTGCGTTTCCTCTTCGATGGGAGCTACGAGGAGTTCAAAGAGGCCCTCTACCAGATGGGTGAGACCCCGCTGCCGCGTTGGGTGCGCGAGAAGGTGGAGCCTGAAGATGCCGAGCGTTATCAGACCATCTTCGCCGAGCATGAAGGTGCCGTGGCGGCTCCTACGGCCGGCATGCACTTCTCGAAACACCTGCTCAAGCGCATGGAGATTCGCGGAATCGACCAGGCCTACCTGACCCTTCATGTGGGACTTGGCAACTTCCGCACGGTGGATGTGGAGGATCTCTCGAAGCACAAGATGGACTCCGAGCAGTTTATTGTGGACGAGGCTACGGCAGCCGCAGTGAACGGCGCCAAGCGGGGTGGTCATAAGGTGGTGGCTATCGGTACGACGGTGATGCGCACCATCGAGACGGTGGTTTCGACCGGTGGCATGATCAAGCCCCAAAGTGGCTGGACCAACAAGTTTATCTTCGCCCCCTACGACTTCACGGTAGCCGATGCCATGGTGACCAACTTCCAACTGCCCTACTCCACGCAGTTGATGATGGTTGCCGCCTTCGGAGGTCATGAGGCGGTCATGAACGCCTACAAGGTGGCCAAAGAGGAGGGCTATCGCTTCGGTACCTACGGCGATGCCATGCTGATCCTCTAAAAATTGCCCAAATTTTATTAACTTTGCAGGAATAAAACAGTTATCAAAATGGCTAATAAGATATTGTACGTTTGTCAGGAGATTACCCCCTATCTTCCCGAGACCGATGCCTCCAAGCTCTGTCGCACCTTGTGCCAGGCCATGCAGGAGCGTGGCAACGAGATTCGTACCTTCATGCCTCGCTACGGCTGCATCAACGAGCGACGCCATCAGTTGCATGAGGTGATTCGCCTTTCAGGTATGAATTTGATTATCGACGACAACGACCACCAGCTGATTATCAAGGTGGCCTCGATCCCTTCGGCTCGTGTGCAGATCTATTTCATCGACAACGACGACTACTTCTCGCGCAAGGCGATCCTGCACGACGAGCAGGGTGCCGAATTCTCGGATAACGACGAACGAGCCATCTTCTTCGCCCGTGGCGTGCTCGAGACGGTCAAGAAGTTGCGTTGGGCCCCCACGGTGGTTCACTGCCACGGCTGGATCTCGGCCATCGTACCCCTCTACCTGAAGCGCGTCTTCTCGGACGACCCCATCTTCCACGACCTGAAGATCGTCCTCTCGGTCTACGACGACGCCTTCACCGCTCCGCTCGATGCCAACTTCCGCGCGAAGATCGAGAGCGAGGGAATGGGCGACGAAAATCTTTCGATCCTGGATACCCCCTCATACGAAAACCTCTATCGCTACGTTATGCAGTGTGTCGATGGTGTGGTTTTGGCTTCGCCCCATGTCAATGAAGAGGTGGAGAAGTTGGTGCGCGAGAGTGGGAAACCGCTGTTGGAGTATCAGGACCCCGAATCGGCCGAATGTTTTGATAATTACCACCGATTCTATGATGCGTTATAAGTTTTTGACTCGACTTGTCCGCTCCCTGCTCGTGGTGGCCGCCGCAGCGGCGCTGACCTTTGCAGGGTGTACGGAGGTGGACGACACGCTGGGAGGCAACCACATCCCCGAGAGCCAGCAGCTCAAGGTGGGTTTTCGATCCATCGGAGGGGTACTCGAAACACGCCTCTTTAGGACCGACTCGATCCGCACCTCGAATATCGACATGGGTGTGCTGGGTTCGATGCTCAGCGACACCTTTGGCCTCCGCTCGGCGGGTTTCTATTCCCAGTACACTTGGGGAATCTGCCCCGACTCGGTCAAGGGATTCGGCTACCGTCCGATCTTCGATTCGCTGATGATGGGCTTCTCGATCACCTCTTTCCGGGGCGATTCGACCCGTATGTGCGAGTATGAGGTCTACGAGGTGGTGGACGACTCGTTCCTCGAGAAGCACCCCGATACGCTCTTCTATGGCACCTTCGACATGACCCCCTACCTGGCCCAAGAGCCCGCCTTTACCTTCCGGTTCCCCGACCCCGAGAAGGGGATCTACCCGGCATCGACCTCCGTAAGGCTTCACCCCACGGAGGAGGGGTATGATTTGGTGGATCGTCTGATGCTCCGCAAGGGGGCCTACGAGGGGAACAACATGGATGGATTCTTCCATCCCGAGGAGTTTGCCAAGAATTTCAAGGGACTCTATTTCCGACCGAAAGCCGAGGCCCAGAGCCCCGAGGAGAGTTCGCTCATTCAGTTCAAGCTCTCCGAATCGGGTATGATCCTCTATGGCCGCAATCGCAATGAGGTAGATCCTACGCTGATTCAGGATACGACCGCCTCGCTCTACTACTTCCTCGACAAGTATGCCACGACCGGCAAGGCCTCGATCAACACCATCCGACACAACTATGCCGGATCGCTGCTCGAGGGGCTGACCTTCGAGGAGAAGGAGCAGGAGCGTTCGCTTACCGAGGTCTGCTATGTGGAGGGCCTGGCGGGTGTGATCACCGAGATCACCTTCACCGAGGAGCTCTTCGCCGCCTTGACCCGAATCACCGAGGAGCGCGATGCCTCGGGCAAACCCTACCATTCGCTGGCCATCAACCGCGCCCACCTCTTGCTCTACGACAGCGAGGCCGACTACAACTGGGAGCTCTTCACGCCCGGAGAGGAGATGATTGCCCGTTGGAATGGCTCGATGGCACGCCTGGGGCTCTATACCAACTACAAGAAGCTGACCGGTATTGCCGACTACAACTACGCCTACGAGACCTACTACGAGGTGAAACTCCCCTACGATGGCTATTTGAACCGCAGCCGTGGCTGCTATGTGATGGATATCGCCCTCTATCTTCAGCAGTTGTGGAATAGTTACAAACAGGATCCCCAAGGGGTGTTGGCTGACAAGGCAAAGCGCACGATCTATCTCGGCCCCGAGGCCTACGGTGTCAATACCTTCGACACGACAACGGGTCAGGGCATGGCACACAGCCCCAACCACGAGAATGCCATGAAGATAGACCTTACTTATACGCTGATCAAGTAATCCCCGAGTTTACCTAAGTATCTTGCTTAGGTTTCTCGTTTTTATAAAATACCATACCCGACCTCTTCGGAAGAGGTTTAGAGAATAAAGATGAAAGAGAATCTGGTAATCGTAGAGTCTCCGGCCAAGGCCAAGACGATCGAGAAATTTTTGGGCACCGAATTCATGGTGCGATCCAGCTTCGGACATATCCGCGATTTGGCAAAAAAAGACCTCGGAATCGATCTGCAGGGGGGATTCTACCCGCAATATGAGATCCCGAGCGACAAACGCAAGTTGGTCGATGAACTCAAGAAGCTGGCTGCCGACAAGACGGTTTGGCTCGCCTCCGATGAAGACCGCGAAGGAGAGGCCATCGCATGGCACCTGACCGAAGTGTTGGGTCTCCCGGTCGATAAGACGAAGCGTATCGTCTTCCACGAAATTACGAAACGTGCCATTTTGGAGGCGATCGAGAAGCCTCGTACGGTGGATATGAACTTGGTAAATGCGCAGCAGGCCCGTCGCGTGTTGGATCGCCTGGTGGGCTTCGAGCTCTCGCCCGTGCTCTGGAAAAAGGTGCGTCCGTCGCTCTCGGCCGGCCGTGTGCAGAGTGTGGCGGTGCGTCTGTTGGTGGAGCGCGAGCGCGAGATCATCGCCTTCCAACCCTCGGCCTACTTCCGCGTGGTGGCCCAATTCTATACGGCAGAGAACAAAAAGGCCCTTTTCAAGGCCGAACTCTCGAATCGCTTTGCCACACGCGAGGAGGCCCTCCGCTTTTTGGAGGGGTGCATCGGAGCCCGCTTCACGGTGGTAAAGTCCGAGGAGAAGCCGGCGCAGCGTTTCCCGGCACCCCCCTTCACCACCTCAACCCTCCAGCAGGAGGCGGGGCGCAAGCTCGGTATGTCGGTGTCGCAGACCATGTCGGTGGCCCAGCACCTCTACGAGCAGGGACTCATTACCTACATGCGTACCGACTCGGTAAACCTCTCGACGCAGGCGTTGGCCCAATGCAAGGAGGTGATCACGAACCTTTTCGGCGAAAACTACTCGGCTTGGCGCACCTATAAGACCAAAACGAAGGGGGCTCAGGAGGCCCACGAGGCAATTCGCCCCTCCTACATCGACCGACAGACAATCGAGGGTACGCCTGCCGAGAAGCGTTTGTATGACCTGATTTGGAAGCGCACGGTAGCCTCGCAGATGGTGCCGGCCGAGATGGATCGCACGACGGTGGTGATCGAGGCCGACAAGCAGCAGGGGCAATTTACCGCCACCGGCGAGGTGGTTCGTTTCGATGGTTTCCTGCGTCTGGATAACACGGAGACCCCCGACGACGAGAATGCGCAGCCCGAGACCGAGGCCGTACTGCCGAAGATGCAGGCCGGAGAGGAGCTCTTTGCCCAGCAGATTTCGGCCACGGAGCGTTTTACGCAGGCACCGGCTCGCTACAACGAGGCTTCGCTCGTGAAGCGCATGGAGGAGCTCGGCATCGGCCGCCCCTCGACCTACGCCCCCACCATCACCACGATTATCAACCGTGGCTATGTGGTGAAGCAAAACAAAGAGGGTCAGAAGCGCAACTACCTGCAACTAACCCTTTCGGCAGCAGGAAAGATCGCCGAAAAGAGCCTCTCGGAGAGCTACGGAAAGGAGAAGAGTCGTCTGCAACCCACCGACATCGGTATGATGGTCAATGACTATTTGGAGTTGCAGTTTGGCCCCATTTTGGACTATAATTTCACGGCCAATGTCGAGAAGGAGTTCGACCGCATCGCCGAGGGTGAGATCACCTGGTCGGGGATGATCGGCGACTTCTACGGCCCCTTCCACAAGATGGTGGACGAGGCGATCGGCACACAGACCACACGCGCGGCACAGGTGCGCACCTTGGGTGTGGATCCCAAGAGCGGCCATGCCGTGAAGGCGCGTATCGGTCGCTACGGCCCGATGGTGGAGATCGAGGCCGCGGAGGGTGAGAAGCCCCGCTACGCCTCGCTGAAAAAGGGGCAGCTGATTGAGTCGATCACCCTGGAGGAGGCGCTGGAACTCTTTGCGCTGCCCCGCACGTTGGGCGAGCTGGAGGGCGAGGAACTCGTGGTCGGATTGGGTCGCTTCGGAGCCTATGTCCGCCACGGGAAGTCGTTCGCTTCGCTCGAAAAGGGCGACGACCCCTATACGATCACGCTGGAGCGTGCCACGGAGTTGGTGCTCAAGCAGCGCGAGCGTGCCACGGCAACCAACACCCCCCTGAAGAGTTTTGCAGAGGATCCCGAGCTTCTGATCAAGAATGGTCGCTACGGGGCCTACATCGCCTATAAGGGGAAGAACTACCGCATCCCGCGCGGTCGTAAGGCCGAGGAGCTGACCCTGGAGGAGTGTATGAAGATCGTACAAACAACCAAAAAATAACCAACTTAAAACCTTTCTAAATTTATGATGAAAAAAATGATGATGCTGGCAGTGGCCCTGATGATGGGCGGACTGCTGACCGTGGAGGCTGCTCCCAAGAAGGAGAAGAAGGCCGCAGAGCCCGAGGGCTTCCAGTTCACCGACCTGAAGACGATCCCCATCACGCCCGTGAAGGATCAGCACCGCAGCGGTACCTGCTGGTGCTTCTCGGCCCTCTCGTGGCTCGAGAGCGAGATCATGCGCAACGGTGGCAAGGAGATTCACCTCTCGGAGATGTGGATCGTGCGCAACATCTACTTCGAGAAGGCGGTGAAGTATGTGCGTCTGCATGGTGCCCTGAACTTTGCAGTGGGCGGTGCCGGTGGCGACGTGCCCTACGGCATCAAGAAGTATGGTATCGTACCCCATGAGATCTATACGGGTTTCAACTACGGCACCGATAAGCCCTTCTTCAACGAGATCGACGCCGTGCTGAAGGCCTATGTCGATACGATCATCAAGGCCCCCAACAAGAAGCTGACGACGGCTTGGATGAACGGCTTGAATGCCATCCTGGACGCCTACTTCGGTGAGATGCCCGAGACCTTCGAGTGGGAGGGCAAGACCTACACTCCGCAGACGTTTGCCGCCTCGCTCCCGATCAACCTGGACGACTATGTGAGCCTGACGAGCTTTACGCACCACCCCTTCTACGAGCAGTTCGTAATCGAGGTGCCCGACAACTGGCGTTGGGAGGCTTCGTATAACCTTCCCCTCGAGGAGCTGATGCAGGTGGTGGACAACGCCATGGAGTTGGGCTACGCCATTGAGTGGGCTACCGACGTGAGCGAGAAGGGTTTCAGCCGTTCGAAGGCCATCGGTATCGTACCCGATGTAGACCTGGATGGCATGGATGGCACCGAGGCCGAGCGTTGGGGTAAGCTGACCGCCGCCGAGAAGGAGGCCGCCCTCTACAGCTTCGACAAGCCCGTCAAGGAGCTCACCATCACGCAGGAGATGCGTCAGGTGGCCTACGACAACTACGAGACGACCGATGACCACGGCATGGTGATCGTTGGTACGGCTGTGGATCAGCAGGGCAACCCCTACTTCAAGGTGCTCAACTCGTGGGATGTACGTCCTCCCTATGGGGGTTACTTCTACTTCTCGCGCCCCTTCTTCGAGTATAAGACGATGTCGATCTTGGTAAACAAGAATGCCATCCCCGCCGAGATTCGCGCGAAGTTGAATCTGTAGTGGTCGGGGCGTCGTTGACGGCCCACCGAATCCCTAAAAATCCCGAATGGAAATTCCATTCGGGATTTTTTTGCTTTCTCGCCCCACCGGATCGACCTTTTGGTCAATTCGGGTGGCGAAAAAGGGGGCGCAATGAAAAAAAAGAGGAATTTTTTTGTGCAGATTGGCCGACTTGGAGAGCGTTTTACGACTTTTTTATTATCTTTGCGAAAAATACACCCAACCTATGGCTATTAAGAATAATGTGATGATCGTGCGTCAGCGACTGCTGACCAAGTTGATTGATCTTTGGAACAAGGGCGAATTGGTGGAGAAGATCGACCGCCTGCCCATTGAACTCAGTCCTCGTAAATCGAAGGTGCTGGGTCGTTGCTGCGTCCACAAGGAGCGAGCTGTGTGGAAGTATAAGTCGTTGCCGCTGATGGGCTTCGACATGAACGACGAGGTGGACGAGTTGATGCCCCTGTCGCAGTATGCCAACATGGCCCTCGAGCGCACCAAGATCAAGGAGAATATCATGTGTGTGATCGACGAGGCTTGCTCGTCGTGTGTGCGCACCAACTACAACATCACCAACCTTTGTCGTGGTTGTGTGGCCCGTGCTTGTGCCGCCAACTGCCCCAAGAACGCCATCGAGTTCGATCCCGAGACCTCGCAGGGCAAGATCAACCACTCGATCTGTATCAGCTGCGGCAAATGCTTTGAGAGTTGCCCCTACCATGCGATTGTCTATATTCCTGTTCCTTGCGAGGAGGCTTGCCCCGTGGGTGCCATCACCAAGGACGAGTATGGCGTGGAGCACATCGACGAGTCGAAGTGTATCTACTGCGGTAAGTGCCTCAACAGTTGCCCCTTCGGCGCGATCTTTGAGATCTCGCAGGTATTCGACGTACTGCAGGCGATCCGTCGCGGAGAGCAGGTGGTAGCCCTGGTGGCCCCCGCTATTCTCTCGCAGTATACGAACCCGGCCGAGGAGGTCTACGGTGCGATGAAGAAGATCGGTTTCACGGATGTGATCGAGGTGGCTCGTGGTGCCGAGGTGACGACCGAGAAGGAGACCGAGGAGTTCAAGGAGAAGATGGAGGAGGGTCAGCCCTTCATGACCACTTCGTGCTGCCCCTCCTACATGGAGATGGCTGCCAAGCACGCCCCCGAGTTGCAGAAGTATATCTCGTCGACCCGCTCGCCCATGTTCTATACGGGAGAGATTGCCCGCCAGAAGTATCCCAACGCCAAGATGGTCTTTGTGGGCCCCTGTATTGCCAAGCGTAAGGAGGCTCGTCGCGACGACATGATCGACTTCGTGATGACCTTTGAGGAGATTCACGCCATCTTCGAGGGTATGAAGATCGAGATGAACGGCGAGCAGTTGCACCCGATTGATGTCACGGCAATCCGCACGGCTCACGGCTTCGGTCAGGCCGGTGGTGTAACGGCCGCTGTGAAGGCTCATGTGGGTGGTGCCATCGACTTCACGACGTTGCAGGTTTCGAACCTCACGAAGAAGAACGTGGCCCTGATGCGTGCCTTCGGTAAGACGGGCAAGGCTCCGGCGCAGTTCATCGAGGTGATGGCTTGCGAGGGTGGCTGTATCTCGGGTCCGGGCGTTCACACCGCCTACGACACCGGTCGCAAGACCTACAACGCCGAGCTGCTGAAGCGATAAATTCGAAATAAAACCGAACCCGGCAGGAGAGTGGCGGGGGTGGCAAAAGGCCGAAAGGTTTGTCCCCTGCGCTCTGCGGAGTTCGAAGCAGATGGAAAAGAGATGTATGAGTTGGCCGAGCGTCTGGTGCGCGAGGGCAGATTGAGTGCCCCGGAATACCTCGCCCTGCTTACGCGGTGCGACGACTCTACCTGGTTTTTTCTGCGACATGAGGCCGTCCGAACCGCGCAAGAGCGGTTCGGATGTGCCATTTTTGTACGCGGCCTGATCGAGATCAGTAGCTACTGCCGTAACGATTGCCACTATTGCGGTCTGCGCCGCTCGAATCGTCGAGCCGAGCGTTATCGTCTCTCCCCGGAACAGATCCTTGCCACCTGTGAGGCGGGCTTTGAGGCGGGTTTTCGCACCTTTGTCCTGCAGGGGGGCGAAGATCCCTGGTGGAGCGATGAATGGTTGGTGCCGTTGGTGAAGGAGATTCACCGCCGATGGCCCGAGGCGGCCATCACCTTGTCGCTCGGAGAGCGTAGCGAAACCTCGTATCGCGCCCTCCACGAAGCGGGGGCGGCCCGCTATCTGTTGCGCCACGAGGCGGCCGATCGCTCCCTCTATGAGCAACTACACCCCGCGGAGATGTCGCATGCCGGGCGTTTGGCCTGCATCGAACAACTCAAGGCGATCGGTTTCCAGACCGGAATGGGAATGATGGTGGGAGCCCCGGGCCAGCGTGTGGAGCACCTGGTGGAGGATCTGCTCCTCCTGGAGCGCATCGAGCCTCAGATGATCGGTATCGGCCCCTTCCTGCCACACCGCGATACCCCCTATGGGGCGGAGCCCGCGGGAGATTTACGCCTGACCCTGTTGCTGTTGGCAATCTTGCGCTTGCGTTTTCCGCAGGCCCTAATCCCCTCGACGACAGCGTTGGCCACCCTCCATCCCGAGGGTCGTCTGCAGGGGATTCTCTCGGGAGCCAATGTGGTGATGCCCAACCTCTCGCCCGAGTCGGTGCGTAGCAAATATGCCATCTACGATGGTAAGGCCTCGTCGGGAGCCGAGGCCGCCGAGGGGCTTCGCTTGTTGGCCGAGGAGTTGAGAGGGATCGGTTACGGGATCGACTTTTCGCGAGGAGACTATCAACGCTGATAAAACAATAAGATATGACACCTTATAACGTACATTCGCCCCATGCCGCCGAGTTTATTCACGACGGTGAAATTCGCTCGACGCTGGCCTATGCCGCCGAGCAGCGTGCGAACAAAGCCCTGATCGAGGAGATTCTTGAGAAGGCCAAGCAGGGAAAGGGTCTTTCGCACCGCGAGGCGGCCGTGCTCTTGGAGTGCGATGCAGCCTGGGAGGAGCAGATCTTTGCCTTGGCGCGGGAGCTCAAACAACGCATCTATGGAAATCGTATCGTGATGTTTGCCCCGCTCTACCTCTCGAACCACTGTGTCAATGGATGTGTCTATTGCCCCTACCACGCCCAGAATCGCACCATTCCGCGTCGCAAGTTGACCCAGGAGGAGATTCGTCGCGAGGTGATCGCCCTGCAGGATATGGGCCACAAGCGCCTGGCCCTGGAGACGGGCGAGCATCCGAAGCTCAGCCCCATAGAGTATGTGTTGGAGTCGATCAATACAATCTACTCGATTCACCACCGCAACGGAGCCATCCGCCGTGTGAATGTCAATATTGCCGCCACGACGGTGGAGAACTACCGACTCCTGAAGGAGGCGGGTATCGGCACCTACATCCTCTTTGAGGAGACCTACGACCGTGCGACCTACGAGCGTTTGCATCCCACGGGCCCCAAGAGCGATTGGGCCTACCACACCGAGGCGATGGATCGCGCCATGGAGGGGGGGATCGACGATGTGGGTATCGGAGCCCTCTTCGGATTGACCAACTACCGCTACGACTTTGTGGGGCTCATGATGCATGCCGAGCACCTGGAGGCTCGCTTCGGGGTGGGACCCCACACGATCAGCGTGCCGCGCATTCGTCCGGCCGACGACATCGACCCGGCCGACTTCCCCGATGCCGTAACCGATGCCAAGTTCCGCCGCATTGTGGCTGTGCTGCGCCTGGCAGTCCCCTATACCGGTATGATTGTCTCGACCCGCGAGTCGCAGCGTTCGCGCGAGTTGGTGCTCGATGTGGGAGTCTCGCAGCTCAGCGGAGGTTCGCGCACCTCGGTGGGCGGCTATGCCGAGGGGGCCGAGGATGTGGAGCGTTCGGCGCAGTTCGATATTTCCGACGAGCGCACCCTGGACGAGATCGTGGCTTGGCTCCTGGAGTTGGGCTATGTGCCGAGTTTCTGCACGGCCTGCTACCGCGAGGGGCGCACGGGCGACCGCTTCATGTCGCTCGCAAAGCGTGGCCTGATTGGCAACTGCTGTGGCCCCAACGCCCTGATGACCCTGCGCGAGTACCTCGAGGACTACGCCTCGCCCCGCACTCGCCTGCTGGGAGAGCAGATGATCGCCCGCGAGGTGCCGATGATCCCCTCGGAGAAGGTGCGCCGCATCACCGAAGAGAATCTCAAGGCCATCATCGAAGGAAAACGCGATTTTCGATTCTAACGAGTTTTCGATCTAAAAGACATTGAACTGTACATCATGAGTAGCACGCCCCAATCCGAACGCCTGCACATTGCCCTTTTTGGGCGGTGTAATAGCGGAAAATCTTCGCTGCTGAACCTCCTTACGGGGCAGCAGGCGGCCATCGTTTCGCCCCGCGCGGGGACGACCACCGACCCCGTGCGCAAGGCTATGGAGTGGCCGGGACTCGGGGCCGTGACGCTGATCGACACCCCGGGACTCGACGACCAAAGTGCGTTGGGTGCGGAGCGCATGGCTCAAAGCCGCAAGATCCTCGATGCAACGGATCGAGCCCTTCTGATCCTCTCCTCGGAGGATCTCGACATTGAGCAAGCCCTGCTTGAGGAGTTGCGTCTGCGCGAGATACCGACCCTGGTGCTACTGAACCAAATTGACCTCCTGGAGGATCCTTTGGCGCGAGTGAAGAGCCTTGAGGTGCGTTTGGGACAGCCGGTGCTGCCTATCAGTGCCCGCACGGGAGAGGGGCTTGAGGCCCTGCATCGGGCCGTGGCCACCTTGGCCCCCCGCGAGGAGCAGTTGCTCACCGAGGGGCTTTGTGAGACGGGCGACGTAGTGCTGCTGATCATGCCCCAGGATGCCTCGGCCCCCAAGGGTCGCTTGATTCAACCCCAGGTGCAGACCCTGCGCGAGTTGTTGGATCGCCACTGCATCGCCCTCTGCTGCCCACCCGAGGAGATGGCCTCGACCCTTGCCGCACTGAAGGAGCCTCCGCGCCTGATTATCACCGACTCGCAGGTCTTCGACCGCGTGGAGGCCCTTACTCCCGCCTCCTCGTTGCTCACCTCCTTCTCGGTGCTGATGGCTCGCTACAAGGGCGATATTCGCGAATTTGTGGCCGGAGCCGATGCCCTCAAGCACCTCACGGCGCAATCGCGCGTGTTGATTGCCGAGGCTTGCACCCATGCCCCGCAAAACGAAGATATCGGCCGCGTGAAGTTGCCCCGTATGCTGCGCAAACGCTTTGGCGAGGGGCTTCAAATCGACATTGTGGGAGGGCGCGACTTCCCCGAAGACTTGGGCCTCTATGATTTGGTGATCCACTGCGGTGCCTGCATGTTCAACCGTCGCTTGGTGATGAGCCGTGTGGCCCGCGCGCGTGCGGCCGGGGTACCCATCACCAACTATGGGGTGGTGATCGCCGCCCTGCAGGGGATTCTCGACCGCGTGAAGTGGTAGAATGAAATGAAGAAGGGCCGTCAATCCAAAAATTGACGGCCCTTCTTATGCGCTTGAATGGGGTTATTTGAGCGACTGCTGCCACTTCCAGGCCGAAGCCAGGGTCTCGTCGAGGGTACGCTCGGCCTTCCAGCCCAACTCCTCGTTGGCCAGGGTAGGATCGGCCCAGATCGCAATGATGTCGCCCGTGCGGCGCGGTGCGATCTTATAGTTGAGCTTTAGGTTGTTCACCCGCTCGAAGCCCTTGACCAACTCCAACACCGAAACTCCGCGTCCCGTGCCCACATTGAAGACCTCGTAGTTCGCCTTGTTCTTGTTGCCCACCATGCGGTCGATCGCCTTCACATGGGCCTTGGCCAGGTCGGTCACGTCGATGTAGTCGCGGATACAGGAACCATCGGGCGTCGGGTAGTCGTCACCAAAGACCGACAGGCACTCGCGAATACCGGCTGCCGTCTGCGTGACATAGGGCACCAGGTTCTGCGGCACGCCGCGCGGCAACTCGCCGATCAGAGCCGAGGGATGGGCGCCAATGGGGTTGAAGTAGCGCAGAGCGATCGCCTTCATCTCGGGCCAAGCCTTCATCGTGTCGCGCAGGATATCCTCCGAGATCTGCTTCGTGTTGCCGTAGGGCGAGGTGGCCTCCTTGCGGGGGGTGAGCTCGGTAACGGGCTGCTTGTCGGGCTCGCCATAGACCGTACACGACGAGGAGAAGACCACATGGTGGCGTCCGTACTCGTGCATCAGCTCCACCAAGTTCATCAACGAGAGGAGATTGTTGCGGTAGTAGAGCATCGGCTTCTCGACCGACTCTCCCACGGCCTTCGAGGCGGCAAAATGGA
>CAJGDL010000004.1 GCA_904502075.1 uncultured Alistipes sp. | reverse complement strand
GAAGTAGTTGCCCAGGCCGGCGCAGACACCGCCCAACTTGGCCCCCTCGTCCGAGCGATAGAGGCGGCGCGGGATGCGCGGCTCGGTGGCCTTCGCCGAAGGGTGGGGCTCCTCGCTTGAGGCGCTCTCCTCCTCGATTTGTGCCGCCGAACCCAACTGGGCGATGATGTTCTTCACCAGGGGCAGGGCGATGGCGCGGCTGTTCTCCTGGGTCGAGAGGATCAGCTCGGCGATGCGGGCCTCGATATCGGCCAGGATCTCCTCGCCGTCGGGGTTGTCGTTGTATTGGTTTTGGAGCTCCTTCAGGTAGTGGGAAAGCTCCTCGTAGGCATCGGGCTCAAATTGGAAGGCAATGCCCGAAATGCTACACTTCTTAATCTCGTTCATATTCTTTCATTTTGTCTTTGGTTCTCTACTTGTCAATGGCCACCGAGCCGCCCGATGACTTTTGGATCTCGGTGGAGGCGGGATTGCCCGCGTTGTAGATCGAGGCTCCCGAGGAGGCAGAGGCCTTCAGTGCGCCGGTGCAGTGGCATTCGATGTCAGCTCCCGACGAGGCTTCGGCGCGACAATCGGTCGTGGTGAGCTTCTCGGCATCGATGTCGGCCCCCGACGAGGCCTCCAACTCACTCTTTACGGCCGTGCCCTCCACTTCGATCGAGGCCCCCGAGGAGGCTCGGGCGATCAGCGTCTCCGTGAACAGCTTACCCTCGATCTCGGAGGCCGACGAGGCCTTCATCTCGATCTTCGTGGTGCGGAATTCACCGTGGATCTCCCCTCCCGAGGAGGTATCCAGCTTCATCTCCTTGGCTTGGAAGGCCCCCTTGATGCCCGAGGCCGACGAGGCGGCAAGTTTTACCTCCCCCATCGAGGTGAGCGTCAGCCCCTCTTGGAGGGTGATCGTGGCACCGGAGGTGGTGGAGAGCCGGTCGATCTGTTGGTTCATCGGAAGGATCACGCGGAAGGTGTAGTTTCCCGCATTTTTGAGCGCTTCGTCCAGCGTGATATCCAACACACCGCGCTCGCAGGTGATCACCACATAGGGGAGGATGTTCTCGTCGGCCGTCACGACGATCTCCTTCTCGGGCTTCTCGACGAGGGTCACCTCGGCGGCGCGGTGGGCGCTCACTTTGGTAAATTCCGGGAGAGCAATCGTCTTTGTTATCAGATTGCCATTGCCTCTCAATGCTTTATTCGGAATAAAAATTGAGAGTTCATCCTCCGAAGCGTTCGTCTTTACATGCACACAGCCCGAGGCCGTAGTAATAAGTGCCAGCATGGTGGCAACAGCCATAATCACTCTTACAAAACTATTCATAATCTTCTCTTTTTTCGGTTTGACCAATGGGTTGTTTAGCTGCGAATCTGTCGAATCTGCTCGACCAGTTCGTTCCACGCCTCGTCGAAGTACTTCAACTGTTCGCGCCCCTTCTCGGTGAGGGTGTAGTACTTGCGCGGGGGGCCCTGGGGCGACTCCTCCCAGCGGTAGGTCAACAGGCCCTGGTTCTTTTGGCGGGTGAGGATGGGGTAGAGTGTCCCCTCGACCACGATCATCTGTGCCCGCTTCAGCTCGGCGATGATCTTCGGAGCATACGAATCCTCGCGCGAGAGAATGGCCAGGATGCAGTACTCCAAGATGCCTTTGCGCAGTTGCGCCTTTACATTATCTTCTGCCATATTTTTAGATTTTTTTCGGTGGGTGCTTCTCTGTTACTTTTTGTTTTTACGGGGATGAACCTTCGGTTAGCGGTTGCCCCCCTCCTGTGGGCGGTGGAGGCCGATCGGCTCCTCGGGCAGGAGGATCCATAGGATCACATAGAACCAGATCGAAAGGCCTCCGAAGAGGATCAGCAACAGGGTTACCAAGCGAAGCATTGCAACATCGACCTGAAAATAGCTGGCCAAACCTCCGCAAACACCGGCAATCGAACGGTCGGTTATCGAGCGGTAGAGGCGGCGGGGTTGTGATTCTGCGGCTGCGCTTTTGTTTTGGGGCTCCGTGTCAAAGCGTTTTTCGCCGAAGGCGGCCGGGGAGCCCATCTGGTTGGTCGCCTCGCGCACCATGTGCAGCGTCACGACCATCATCGGCGAGGTGAGTTTCTCGCGGAAGATCTCAGCAAGGCGATACTCCACATCCTCGATGGTCTCACGATCGGTGGCGGGCAGGCGCGAAGCCACATCGTCCAGGTAATTCTTCAGCTCCATGTATGCATCGCGCTCGAATACAAAGGATTGCGATGCCAGGCTGGCACTTTGGGTCTCTTTCATGGCGGTCTGTTTTATAGGTTGTTTTGATTTTGTATTACTTTTATGATGCAAATATAATACAAATTATACTACTTTGCAATACAAAGTATATATTTTTTTAAATAAAATTTTCTGTTCGGTCGAAATCCCTACTTTTGGGTAGGTCAAAAATTTGTTTCAGACCGCTGTTTTGGCTTATCTTTGCCACCGCAAAACAGAGATTATAATAATATAAATAAGTAAAGTGTTATGAAACGTCTATTTTTGTTGCTTGTTACCCTCTTCTCGGCCCTTTCGTATGTGGCCGCGCAGGAGACCGATGCCCACCTCTACGGCCATGTGATCGACCGCGAGACCCGTGAGCACATCCCCTTTGCCACCGTGACGATCGAGGGGACGACGATCGGTACTTCGACCGATGCTTCGGGCCACTACTTCCTGAAGAACCTCCCCGTGGGAGATTTTGTCTTGAAGGTGCAGTTGCTCGGCTACGAGGCGGCAACCCGCAAGGTGGAGGTACGTCGCAACTCCTCGCAGGAGATCAACTTCTTCCTCTCGGAGCAGGGAATCTCGATGGACGAGGTGGTGGTTTCGGCCAGCCGCAGTGAGACGCGCCGCCGCGAGGCTCCGGCCCTGGTGGGGGTGATCAATGCCGACCTCTTCGAGAAGACCTCGGCCGTATGCCTCTCGCAGGGGTTGAGCTTTCAGCCCGGTGTCCGCGTGGAGGACGATTGCCAGAACTGCGGCTTTGCCCAGGTGCGCATCAACGGCTTGGATGGCCACTATTCGCAGATTCTGATCGACTCGCATCCGGTCTTCTCCTCGCTGACGGGCGTCTATGGTCTGGAGCAGATTCCCGCCTCGATGATCGAGCGCGTGGAGGTGTTGCGTGGAGGCGGTTCGGCCCTCTTCGGTTCGTCGGCCATCGGAGGTACGATCAACATCATCACGCGCGATCCGCTGCGTAATTCGGGTGAATTTTCGCACACCCTCTCCTCGATCGGATTCAGTGGAGCCTACGAGAACAACACCTCGCTCAACGCCTCGCTCATCACCGACAACAACAAGGCCGGGTTGTATGTCTATGGACAGATTCGTTCGCGTTCGGGCTACGATGATGACGAGGATGGGTTTACCGAACTGCCCGAGATCAAGGGGCAGAGCATCGGCCTCAGATCGTTCCTCAAAACGGGAGCCTACTCGCGCCTGACGCTTCAGTACCACCACATCAACGAGTATCGCCGTGGTGGCGACGTGTTGGATCTACCTCCCCACGAGGCCTTTGTGGCCGAGACCACCGACCATATCATCGACGGCGGTAGCCTTTCGTTTGACTTCTCGACCCCCGATCGTCGCAATCGCCTCAACCTCTACGGTTCGTTCCAAAACACGGTGCGCGACAGCTACTACGGAGCAGGTCAGGATCCCAAGGCCTATGGCTTGACCCACGACCTTACGGTGGCGGCCGGAGCGCAGTATGTGCGCCAGTTCGATAAGTTCCTCTTCTTGCCGGCCGAGTTTACCGTGGGTGCGGAGTACAACTACAACGACCTGAACGACCATTCGATCGGCTACGACACCCGCACCGAGCAGCAGGTACACATCGCAAGTCTCTATGCGCAGAACGAGTGGCGCAACAAGATGTGGTCGCTGCTGATTGGTTGCCGCCTCGACAAGCACAACCTGATCGACAACCTGATTGCCAGCCCGCGTGCCAACGTGCGTTTCAACCCCACGGAGCAGATCAGTCTGCGTGCCAGCTATGCCGCCGGATTCCGCGCTCCGCAGGCCTTCGACGAGGATATGCACATTGCCGTGGTGGGGGGTGAGCGCGTGCGCATCCGCCTGGCCGATGACCTCAAGGAGGAGCGTTCGCACAGTTTCAGCCTCTCGGCCGACATCTACCACCGCTTCGGATCGGTCGAGACCAACTTCCTGGTCGAGGGTTTCTACACGCGCCTCAACGATGCCTTCGACCTGCGTGAGGTGGGTACCGATGCCGATGGAGCGCAGCTTCTGGAGCGTTACAACAGTTCGGGCGCTACCGTGGGTGGCGTGACCGCCGAGTTCAAGGCGATCTTCACCCGTTGGTTTGAGCTTCAGTTGGGCTTCACCTGGCAGCAGAGCCGCTACCGTGAGTGGCAGTATTGGAGCGAGGATCCCGAGGTGCAGCCCGAGAAGCGCATGTTCCGTACCCCCGATACCTATGGATTTATGACCGCCTGCTTCAAGCCCGTCAAAGGGTTCGATATCGATCTCTCGGGTACCTATACGGGGCCGATGCTGGTGCAGCACATGGCCGGCTACATCGAGCGTGATCGTGCCGAGATGACCTCTGCCTTCTTTGACCTGGGGGTTAAGCTCAGCTACGACTTCTCGATCTACAAGCAGATTCGCATGAAGGTTTATGGCGGCGTGCAAAACCTCTTCAACGCCTACCAGCGCGATTTCGACCAGGGGCCCGATCGTGACTCGGGGTATGTCTACGGCCCTTCGCTCCCCCGTACCTGGATGGTGGGAGCCAAGGTGAGCTTCTAAGGAGGCTTTCGGATGCTATAAAGGCCACAACCTCTCTTTGGGAGGTTGTGGCCTTTCTGTGTCGGGAGGGAGATTCGCTATTGAAACGAGATTGGGGCGGATGGATTGCGTTTTACGCCCCATCCGCCCCAACACACCTTGTGCTGTGGAAATTTCCGTTGAAAAGGATTAGATGTTGATGTCGAGGATCTCGAACTTCAAGACTCCTGCCGGCACCGTTACCTCGACCGACTCGCCCTTCTTCTTGCCCAGCAGCGCCTTGGCGATCGGGGTGCCAATGGCGAGTTTGCCCTCCTTGAGGTTGGCCTCGTGCTCGGCAACGATCGTATAGGTAACCTCTTTGTTATTGTTCAAATTCTTGAGGGTTACCTTGCTCAGGATCTGCACCTTCGATTTGTCGATCTTCGTCTCGTCGATTACACGGGCATTGGCCAGCGTATCCTCCATCTTGGCAATACGCAGCTCCAAAAGGCCCTGTGCCTCGCGGGCAGCATCGTACTCTGCATTCTCCGACAGGTCGCCCTTGTCGCGAGCCTCGGCGATTGCCGCCGAGATGGCCGGACGCTCTACCGAACGCATGTGGTCGAGTTCGTCTTTGAGCTTCTTGTAGCCCTCGGCCGTCAAATAGATAATCTCTTTTGCCATCTTTCTATCGTTGTTTTTAATCTTTCGATTTTAGGTTTCAACTTCATCATTCGAGGTTCGGAGCGCTCCTCTTTGCCTCTCTTTTGAGGTGGTTCAGCCGGTTTTTGGTCGTTTCTGAAACACAACAAAAAGAAAGAATCCTAACCTGTGAAGGTTAGAACCCCTAAATCCTCGTTTGTTAGGACAAAGGTAAAAAGGAAAAACCGATTTTCCAAATTATTTGGCACAAACTGTGCCATTGGAGGAGACGCGCAGGGGATCTTGGCCAAAAAGTCGGGGGTTGCCGCCCGTTGGGCGTTGGCTTATTGCAAAACGAACTTGCCACGCTAAATTCGAAATACGAAATGGCTAATTTTGTGCAATGGTCTCAATAAGGATCACGGCAAGAAGGGTGCGATCAATGGAAAATACGGATTTTAGGGGGTGTGGTACGCGCCCCACGACTCGCAATCGGGTGGAACTGCTCAACGATGCTGCGCAGATGTATGCGTCGTTGATTGCCGCCCTGCATCGTGCCCGATCTTCCATTCTGCTTGAGTATTACATCTTCGATGACGACCGCGTGGGGCGTACCATCTCCGACGTGCTGATCCGCCGGGCTCGAAATGGGGTGAAGGTATGCGTAATTTACGACCTGTTGGGCTCATGGATGCCTGCCTGGGGGATGCTGCGCAAGTTGCGCCGAGCCGGAGTCGAGGTTCGCTACTTCCGCCCCTTTGAACTGTGTCACCCTTGGCGCTCGCTCAATGTCCGCAACCACCGGAAGGTGGCCATTATCGACAATCGCGTAGCCTACTTGGGAGGGATCAATATTGCGCGCCGCTACTTGGAGGGGAATGAACTCGGGCGTTGGCGCGATGAGCATCTGCGCATCGAGGGGCCTGCGGTGGGGGAGTTGCAACGACTCTTTCTGCGCGACTGGGTGTGCGTAGGGGGCTCATACTTTCCGATCGCGACAACACCCCCTGCGCCAAAAGAGCCTTCGTCCAAGCCGGGTTCTTCGCTGCACATCCTCTACAGCCAGGAGGGGCCCACGCGCCGATCCATCGAAGAGGAGTTTATTCAATCGATCCGTTGCGCGAAGGGCGAACTCCTGCTTGCTACCCCCTACTACATTCCCCCACCATCTCTGCGACGAGCACTCCTCGAGGCTCTGGCGCGAGGTGTGCGCATCGAGTTGATGGTTCCGGCCCGTGCCGATTTGTGCATCGCAGCGCGTGCCGCAGCGTGCTATTATGGTGAACTCCTGGAGCACGGAGCAACGATTTGGCTCTATGAGAATGGATTTTTGCATACGAAGATGCTCCTGGCCGACCGACGCTTTGCCCTGCTCGGTACGGCCAACCTCGACTACCGAAGTCTGCGCACCAATTGGGAGGTGGTGGTTTGTATAGATGATCCCTGTTTGGGAGAGAAGTTGCACAAGACCTTCCGGCGCGACAAAGAGCATTGTACGTTCCTGCGGTATGCATTTTGGAAAAGAAGACCGCTCAGGATTCGCTTGCAATGTCGCCTGGCGCAACTCTTTAGGCGGTGGTTGTAACTCGCCGAAGGGAACTAAAGGTCGATGGCTTTACACTTCAAGCCCAACTCTCGGCACTTTTCGAGGGTGCGGGGCAGGGCATAGCGCATGTTGCGAAACGATTTTTCGCTGTCGTGGAAGACGACGATGGCCCCCGGGGCAAGGTACTTTGTGACGTTCTTTAGGCAGGTGCGGGGTGAAAGTCCGCGGTTGTAGTCGCGCGAGAGGATGTCCCACATCACCAACTTGTAGCGCTGCGAGAGGGCGCGTGCCTGGGCGGGGGTGATTTGGGCGTAGGGCGGGCGGAAGAGGTTGCTGTGGATCAGATCGTTGGCGAAATCGACATCCTCCACATAACGCTCCAGGGGCATGCGCCACCCCTTTTGGTGGGAGTAGGTGTGGTTGCCTACGCGGTGTCCCGCCTCCAGGATCTTTTGGAAGAGGTCGGGATACATCTCCACATTCTTGCCCAACACGAAGAAGGTGGCCTTGGCGTCATACTTTTTGAGCGTGGCCAAGATCCACTCCGTGATGCCGGGTGTGGGGCCGTCGTCGAAGGTGAGGAAGACCCCCTCCTTGTCCTCGATCTCCCAGATGAGCGAGGGCATCAGTTTGCGCAGTATTTTGGGCGGTTTCAGTCGCATGGTTTCGCTTCTCTGCAAATGCGTTGCGCCACAAAAGTACGAAAATTTTTCGGATCACAAAAACTCGCTCCCAATTTGTATCGTACGCTTTTTTTTTTATCTTTGCAAAAATTTCACCTTTTAGCTTACCATTTAATCTCTCATTTGCTTATGAAAGGATCTTTTTTCAAGTTGTGGATGTGGCTTCTCGTGGTGTCGGTTTTGCCGGCATGCGATGCCTTGAACACCCTCTCGGATGCCAAGAGCAACACCTCGCAAGGGGCTCCCTATGAGGTGGTCACGATCTGTAATCAGCCCATTTGGGAGGGGGCAGTCGGCGAGCAGTTGCGAACGATCCTCCGTGCCCAGGATCCCTACCTGAATGCCCAGGAGACTCTTTACGATCTCTTTCAAGTAACGCCCCACAATGTTACGAATATTGTTGATACGCATCGCAACCAGATCGAGGTCAAGGTGGATCCCACTCTCGAGGTTGCCTCGGCCGGTGCTCGCTACGATGTCACGGCTTCGCCCCAGATCATTATCACGCTTCAGGGCCCCTCGCAGGAGGCGATTGCCGACTACCTCCAAACCCATAGCGAGGCCTTGGTGCAACTCCTCGAAAAGACCGAGCGCGACCGATCTATTGCCTACGCCGAGCGCCATTTCGAGCCCTTCATCCAGGAGCAGATCCTCAAGACCTTTGGGGTGGAGATGGATGTCCCCAAGGGCTATGTTCTGGCCAAGCAGACCGAGGTTTTTATGTGGATGCGCTACGAGTATCCCGCGGCCTCAAAGGGTTTTATGCTCTACTCGCGCCCCTATGAAGGGCCCGAATCGCTCTCGGACATCGCTGTGGAGCGTGCCCGTCTGAAGTTTGCCGCCGAGATCCCCGGCCCCTCCGACGGCTCCTACATGACCACCTCCTACGCCTTTCCGCCCATCTACCGCACGGTGAAGATCGATGGTCGCTTCTGGGTTGAGTTGCGCGGTTTTTGGGATGTGGAGAACGACTTCATGGGTGGCCCCTTTGTCAGCTATACAACCCTCGATAAGGCGACCAACCGCGTGCTGACCCTCGATTGCTATATTTACTCGCCGAAGCTCAAAAAACGCAACTTTATGCGCGATGTCGAACATTTGGTCTATATGATTCACTTTCCCGAGGAGGCTCCCGTGAAGCCGTAACCGGAGGCTCGCAATGGGTATAAAGAGGGGGTGTTTGGCCTAAGACCAAACACCCCTTTTCCTATGCCCCGAAATGCAACTTTTCGCGACATAGAGGACTATTTCCTATTAGGCATAGATCTTATAGCAGCCGTTTTTCTACGCCGAAATTTTGTGGGAATGATGTAAAAAACCGGCAATGGAAATCTCTTCCATTGCCGGTTTTTTACGGGCGGCCACAGGGGTCGCTTCATGGGTTGAAATTACTTGATGATGCCCGAGATCAGGAAGGTGGCAGCCACCGTCAGAATGGCGTAGAGCTCGGGGAATGCAGCCAAAATCAGGGTCTTACCCATTACGTCGTGGCCGTTACCCGTGGCAACGATACCGTTCGAGCAGACCTTGGCCTGATAGATCGAAGCGGCCAGGTTTACGAGGCCTACCAGCATACCGGCACCGAAGATAGCAGCACCCTGCAACATCGTGGGAGCAGCCAAGAAGCCCTGTACCATGAAGAAGCAGACGAAGCCGTAGAGACCCTGCGAACCGGGAAGAGCCGAGAGGATCATGTAGCTACCGAAGGCCGAAGGATTCTTCTTCATGGCGCCTACCGATGCCTGACCGCACATTGCCGTACCGATTGCCGAAGCAATACCTGCCAAACCTACCATCATTACCACGCCGAGGTAGGCCAAAATCAAAGCCATAGTGTTCATTTCCATAATTGTAATTGTTTTTTTGTTAGTTTTTTATTTGTTTGTTTGATTCTCTTTTTTCAGCGGATCGAAATTGCGGGCAGCCATCTCGAAGCCGGCATTTTTATAAAACTCCACGAAGGTCAAACGCATCGGGTGAACGAACGACGAGATCGCGGACATGAAGAGGTTGATACCGTGGCCGATCAGCAGGATCGGGAGCATTACCAGGATGCGTACCACGATATTGGCCCCCTCGGGAACGAAGCCCTCGGCCAGCGAGTTGAAGACCAAGGCCAATACACCGCCCGAGAGACCGATGGCGAACAAACGGATGTAGGACAAAACGTCCGACAAGAGACCCGTAATGTTGTTGTAGAGATCCCACAGACCCGAACCGAAGTTCACCAACGGATTGCGGCGGATGTTGTTCAGCAGGAGCATCAGCACAAAGCCCAGCCCCATGGCCACATAGAAGGCGATCGACGAGGACGTGAAGCCCGGAATCTCCATGCCGAACATCGGAAGACCGATGGCCAGGGCTCCCGACAGCAGCACAATCAGCCAACCCAGCGTACCGAACGAGGCCGTGAAGCCGAAGGCACGCGCCTGTCCCCACACATTGATCGCCAAGCCGAAGATGATCTGTACGATACCGATGGCCAGGGCGATCGAGAAGAACTTACCCTGGAAGTCGAAGAAGGGGATCGCCGGGAAGAACTCACCGAGGCTCAGTCCGAAGAACGAGCCGCAGAAGCCTCCGAAGAGGATCGTCGAGAGCGAACACATCGTGGCGAACCATCCGGCGCGACGCATCATGCCCGCTTCGGGGTTCTTCTTCAGGATCACCAGCGCCAGCAGCAACAGGATCAATCCGTAGCCGGCATCGTTGAGGCAGATGCCGAAGAAGAGCATGTAGAACGGAGCGAAGAAGGGCGTGAGGTCGATCGTGCCGTACTTCGGACGGGCGTACATGTCGCCCACCATCTCGAAGATGCGCGAGTACCAGCCGTTCGTCAGTTTCACGGGGGTGTCATCCTCGGGGGTGGGGTCCCCCTTCAGGTAGACCACATTGGGATACTCCTCCAAAAGGGCATCCACCTGGGCGGAGGTGTCGGTCTCGGCCCAACCGCGCAGGATGAGCAACGAGCCATCGGCCTCCTGGGTTGCCGTCGAGGTGATCTTGCGGTTGCCAAGCTGCTCCTTCAGGACGGCAATGCCCTCTGTGAGCAACGCTTTTGAAGCGGCAATCGAGGCCATCTCGCGATCCAGCACCTCGATTTGGGCCTTGCGCTCTGCGATGAGCGCCTCGGCCTGGCGAATGTCCATCGCGGGAAGGCGTACCTCCTGGGCATCGAGCGAGAGCTCCTCGCCCTCACCGATCACCACGAAATAGGTGTTGCCACCCACTTCGTTGATCGCCTCAAAGGTATATCCCTCACCGGCTTGAGCCGCCTCGAAACTACTCGTGGGGCCGAAGAAGAGACGGATCTTCAGACCCGAGGCTGTCAGAGCCTGCAACTCTCGGGGGTCGAACTCGCCCCAGGGGCGCAACTCGTCGGCCGTCTTCTCCAACTTGCCGAGCTCGGTGTTGTGCGAGGCGGTCTCGCGCAGCAAACGGTTGTAGAGTTCGTAGGCCTCTTCGGCTGTGGCGCACGCCACCCCCTGAATCGCTTCGTTCTCGGGCTGCTTGCTCCACTGCTCGGCAGCCTCAAGGGCCTTCGTATAGCCCTCGATGCGGAGAATGAGCTGACGCTCCTCCTCCTTGGGCTCCCAGCCCGTGGTGGTGATATCGACCAGACCCAACTCGCGGAGGCGCTCAATGAAATCCTCACTCTGTGCACGGTAGAGCACAAAGTCGTATTTTGACATTTTGGCTATCATAACATGGAGCCCTCCTCGGCTTGCTGTTGTTTGGTTTTTACGATCTTCTGGGCAGACTTCGAGAGGTTCTCCTCGTCCTCCATGAAGCGTTTGATCTTGCGTATGGCATCCTCATAGCCGGGAATTTGTACCTTCTCGTAGAGGTTTACCTTTTGAGTGGTTTTGCGGCGCGCGTAGTCCAACAACTCCATCTTGCGGTTGTAGACCTCGAACTCGATACCCAAGCGGGCCAGCGACTTCAGAATCTCGACACCCTCGGCATACCAAATGGGTGAGGTGAAGAGGTCGTAGTCGCGCTCCTCGAATTCAACATCTTTCAGGACAGGCGTGCGCACGCCTGCGATCTTCTGTACATCCAATTGTACATCTTTGATACGCAGCAGGTCACAATCAAACTCTCCCCACAGGGCCACCATGTAGTCGTAGGAGGCCTTCAGGCGCTCCAACTCCTCGCGGAAGTCTTGTGCAGAGTCCTTCGCCCGCTTTACCTCGGAGCGCAGAGCCGACTCCTTCGACTTGATGGTCGGAAGAGCCTTCTGGCGCATCTTCAGCTGTTTGCCGAGTTCACCGAGCGAGGTCTTGTTGTATTGAAATTTGATTGCCATAGGCCCTTATTGCTTACGCTTTCCAGTACTTTTCAATCAGCTCGGCCTTGATGGCAACCTCCTCCTTCGAGAAGAAGGCGGCGAAGAGCTCCCAGGCCGTGTCGAGCATCTCCTCGATCTCGATGTTTACGTCGATCGAGAGCAACTTCCCCGAGTAGTCGTGGGCAAACTTCAGCGAACGCTCGTCGTAGTCCGAGAGGTCGAAACCGTTCTCGAGCTTGGTCTTGGCGTTGGCGGCATCGGCGAACAGACGTACGCAGGCGTTCATCACCTGGGGATGATCCTCGCGGGTCTTCTTGCCGATTACCAGCTGCTTCAGACGCGACAGCGAACGGAACGGGTCGACGATTACCTTACCCGTGTCGGAGTCGTTACGCAGGAACAACTGACCCTCGGTGATGTAACCCGTGTTGTCGGGAATCGCGTGCGTGATGTCGCCACCCGAAAGGGTCGTAACGGCGATGATCGTGATCGAACCTCCGTTGGGAAGCTGTACGGCCTTCTCGTAGATCTTGGCCAAGTCCGAGTAGAGCGAACCGGGCATCGAGTCCTTCGAGGGGATCTGGTCCATACGGTTCGATACGATGGCCAAGGCATCGGCATAGAGGGTCATGTCCGTGAGGAGCACCAGCACCTTCTCGCCCTTATCCACGGCGAAGTACTCGGCGGCCGTCAAGGCCATGTCGGGTACCAGCAGACGCTCTACGGGCGGGTTCTCCGTGGTGTTTACGAACGAAACGATGCGGTCCAATGCACCGGCGTTCTCGAATACGGACTTAAAGTAGAGGAAGTCGTCGTTCGTCAGACCCATACCGCCCAAGATGATCTTGTCGGCCTTGGCTCGCAGGGCCACGTTGGCCATCACGGCGTTGTAGGGCTGGTCGGGGTCGGCAAAGAAGGGGATCTTCTGACCCGAGACGATCGTGTTGTTGAGGTCGATACCGGCAATACCCGTGGCGATCAGCTCCGAGGGCTGAATACGACGGAACGGATTCACCGTCGGGCCGCCGATCTCGCGGGCCTCGCCCTCGATCTGCTCACCGCCCTCCAGGGGCTCGCCATAGGCGTTGAAGAAGCGGCCGGCCAGGTTGTCGGAGACCTTGAGCTTGGGGGGCTCGCCGTGGAAGATCACCTCCGAGTTGGTGGCCAGACCCTCCGTACCGGCAAAGACCTGCAGGGTGACATTCTCACCCATGATCTTCACCACCTGGGCCAGCTTACCGCCCACGGTGGCCAGTTCGTCATTACCTACGCCCGTGGCCTTCAGCGTTACGGTCGCCTTGGTAATGTTGTCGATTTTCGTATAGATTTTCTGAAATGCACGTGTTGTCATACCCTGAAACTTATTATGCGTTCATAAGATACTCCTCGATCTGACGCTTGTAGTCGAAGTACTTCTCCGACTCATACTCGGCGTAGTTCATCTGACGGAAGAGGTTGATAAGACCCTTGAAGAAGCGCGAGCAGGCCTCGAAGTCGGCGAAGTCGAAGTCGTGGCGGCAGACATCGAGCACCATCTTATACATCAGCTTCTGACGCTCGATCGGGCAGTTGGCGTCGATGTCGTCGAAGGCGTCCTGCTGCAGGATTACGAAGTCGATGAGCTCCGACTTCCAGAAACGCTCGTGGTACTCCACGGGTACACCGTCGTCACCCAAAATATTGATCTGGTCGTTGGCCTCCTTACCGCGCTGCACAAGCGTCTTACCGGCATAGACCTGCTCTACCCAACCCTTCTCGATGTGCTCATCGAGGTAGGCCGAAACCTCGGGGTACTCCAGGTATTTCGAGTAGGACTCCAGCGGGTCGATGGCGGGGTAGCGCTTCGAGTCGGCACGACCCTGCGAGAGGGCGTAGAAGCAGCGGGCAGCCTTCTTGGTCGACTCCGTCACGGGCTCCTTGAGGTTACCGCCGGCGGGCGATACCGTACCAAGGAAGGTAACTGAACCCGTCTCGCCGTTGGTCAGCTTCACCAGACCGGCACGGGCGTAGAAGTTCGAGATGATGGCCGAGAGGTCCATCGGGAAGGCGTCCTGACCCGGAAGCTCCTCCAGACGGTTCGACATCTCACGCAATGCCTGGGCCCAACGCGAGGTAGAGTCAGCCATTACGAGCACCTTCAGACCCATGGCGCGGTAGTACTCGCCGATGGTCATACCCGTATATACCGAGGCCTCACGCGCCGCAACGGGCATGTTCGACGTATTACAGATAATAATGGTACGCTCCATGAGCTTGTGGCCCGTGCGGGGATCCACCAACTCGGGGAACTCCTTGAAGATCTCCACCACCTCGTTGGCACGCTCACCGCACGCCACGATGATGATCACATCGGCCTCGGCCTGCTTCGAAATGGCGTGCTGAAGCACCGTCTTACCGGCACCGAAGGGGCCCGGGATAAAGCCCGTACCACCCTCAGCCAGCGGGTTGAAGGTGTCGATAGCGCGCACACCGGTCTCCATCACGCGCGAGGGACGGGGCTTCTCCGTATAGGCCTTGATGGCCTTCTTCACGGGCCACTTCTGCACCATCGTGATGTTGTGCTCCTTGCCCTCCGAGTCTACGAGCACGGCCACCGTGTCGGTTACCTTATACTCTCCGGCCTTGGCGACGCTCTTGACGGTGTAGGTGCCCTCCATCACGAAGGGAACCATGATCTTGTGGTTTACCCACTGCTCCTTCACCTCTCCGAGCCACGAGGCGGCGCTGACTTTGCTGCCCACCTCGGCCAGGGGCTGGAACTCCCAAAGTTTGTCGAAGTCGATGGGCTCGGTGATCGAACCGCGGTTGATAAACAGACCGTCCATCTTCTCGAGGTCGTTCTGCAGACCGTCGTAGTTTTTCGAGAGGAGGCCCGGGGCGAGCGTTGCCTCCAACATGTGGCTCTCAAACTCCACCTTATCGCCGATCTTCAGGCCACGCGTCGAGTCGAAGACCTGTACATAGGCGTTGTCGCCCACCACCTTGATGACCTCGGCCATCATGCGGGTCTGGCCGCAATATACGAAGCAGATCTCGTTCTGGGAAACGGGGCCGTCTACCTTCGCAATCACGATATTGGAGATGATACCATTAACTTTTCCTAAAGTTTTCATATCGTTTTATTGTTTATTTATCAATTCTTTGGCTTCGAGCTCCGTGAGCAGGCGGTCGAACATGCGACGGCCACGCTCCTTGTCCAGCAGCGTCCAGCGGGCCACGATGTTCATGCGCACCAGGTACGAAAGAATGAAGTCGATGTTGAAGTAGTCGTAGACCGCGAGCTCCTGGCTCTCGTTCCAACGAATCAGGTCGATCTTGTGCTCCTTCTCCACGAGGTTCTGCTCCTCGTTGACGGCGGCAAGCACGGTGTCGATGTAGGGAAGTTCTCCTCGGAGGCCGAAGTCGGCAGCCGACGAGCGACGCAACTGCTCGGTGATGGCATCGCCTCCGATCAGCAGGTCGTTCATCTCACGCCCCGTGGCACGAGCCGTGGCAGCCGCTGCAATGTTGCGCAGCGTGCGGTCAAACTCGGCCCAGGCGCGCAGAAAGCGGCTCTTCGAGTGGGCGCAGGCACGATAGTAGGCCTCCAGAAGGTTCTTCTCGAAACGAAGCGAGGTGTCCACCTTGCGCTCCTCCTCGTCCTGCTCCTCGTCCTGCTCCTTATAGGCCTCGATGATCTCGCACATCTCGGCGGGGAGTCCGGTCGGGTGCTCCAAAGCCTCGCGCACCTGCTCCTGCGAGAGGTTGCCCAACGGATTGTGGGTCGAACGTCCGGCGCGGGCTGCGATCAGGTTTTCGCAGTCGTAGTAGCCGTAGAGCAGACGCAGGGCCTTACTGTCGCGAGCATCGAGCTCGGAGAGAATCTCCTCGCGGATGGCTCCCAAATCAAAACCCTTGGCCTCCGAGTCGAGCGAGTACTCGCGCAGACCGGCTACCAGACAATAATAGTTTTTATCGAACATGAAGGTCGATTATTTGGTGTACAACAGTTCGGCCACCTTCTCGCGCAGGTACTCCTTCATCAGGGCGTCGAAATCCTCGTCCGTGAACGAGATGTAGTAGCCACCCTCCTTCTGACCTACCTTGAAGCCGCTCTTTACCTCGGCCGAATAGCCTACCTCGATGCCGGCCGAAAGCAACTCCTTGGCGGCCTTCTCAAACGAAGCATCCAGGGCGGCCTTCTCCTTCTCGGGCAGCAGGGCCTTGAGTTCCACCTTGCCCGATGCGGCACCGTCCCAATTCTTGGCAACGGCTACGAGCATCTCCTTGATGAATGCAGCGTCCATCGTGGCGGCCTTTACCCCCTCCGAGGTGCTCTTCGTGATGATCATCGAGGCGATCTCGGCCTTGATCTTCGAAACGGCCTGCTTGCCGGCCAGGGCGATCTCGGTCATCGAGTTCTTCTCCACGTCGAGGGCCTTCTTCTCGGCCTGCTTGATGATGGCCTCGGCCTCGGCTTTGGCCTCGGCTACGATCTTCTGAGCCTCGGTCTTGGCCTCGGCTACCAGACGCTCGGCCTCCGAACGACCCTTCTCCAACCCTTCGGCATAGAGCGTGCGGGTCAGTTGTTGCAGTTTGTTTTCCATACGTTATTTTTAGTTTTATATTGAATTTTTCGGTTTTCGTTCTTCGGTTTTTCCCCATTGGCTTGCCTTTGGGTACTAAAATCGGACAAAGTTAATAAAACTTTGCAAAAAAACGAAAGAGTTTCTGGTAAAATTGGCTCTTGGGGAGGAGGTTTTGGACATATCTTGGCCAAAAAATAAAAAAGAATTTAAAAAGGCGTTGTTTCTTGTTCCCGATTTTAGAAAATAAATCCCCGAAGGGCCGTCCTTCGAGTGGGGCTCCTTCGGGGATGAATTGGGGGCAAAACGCCCTATGAATTTAGGAATTTTGGTGCTGGGGACGGAGTAGATCCTGTACCACCTTTACGGGCGAGAAGGTGGAGATGGGGACATCCACAAAGACGGTGTTCCACTTGGCCATGGCACCGTTCCAAAGACCCGGCAACTCCTGGGCGCGCAACTCGCGACCGCCGGCCGACTTCGAGGAGATGAAGCCCGTCTCGGGATCGGTGTATTGACGCAGGTCGAACTTCGAGCCATCGGCTCGCTTCACGCCGCAGACCAGATCCACGGGGTTGAAGTGGGTAGCCCCCTTCATCAACGGCATATCCTCGGGCGAGATTTGGCTCGACTCGGCAATCTGCAGCGATTGCGTGCCGTCGGGATTCTCCACCCAGAAGGGGCCGCCGCCGGGCTCACCCTCGTTGCGCACCATGCCGCAGAGGCGGATCGGGCGGTCGAGGATCTTTTCGAGCAGGGCGCGGTCGTACTCCTTCGGCAACTTGGTGCAGAGGCGGTCTTCGATGAAGCAGGCCACCTCTTCGAGGTCGGCCTTGCCGCTGTGCAGCTCCTCGAGGAAGTCGAACGCAAGGCTCTGCAACTCGAGCAACATGCCGGCCAGCGCCTTCTTGTAGCGGACGGTGTCGGCCTTGCGCTCGTCGGTTGTTACATTGTCGATGTTCTTGATAAAGAGCAGGTCGGCATCCAACTCATTGAGGTTTTCGATCAGGGCGCCGTGGCCTGCGGGGCGGAACAGGAGTTTGCCCTCATCGGTGCGGAAGAGAGTGTTGTCGGGATTAACGGCCACGGTGTCGGTCGAGGGTTTCTGTACCGAGAACGAGATTTCGTACTTCAAGCCGAAGCGCTCCTCATAGGCGGGGAGTTTTTCGGCCAGCAGTGCTTGGAAACCCTCCATGTGCTCGGCCGATACGGTGAAGTGGATCTTCGCCACGCCCTTTGACGAGGCGTAGAGAGCCCCCTCTACAAGGTGCTCCTCGACCGCCTTGCGAGCCCCCTCCGCATAGGCGTGGAAGGTGACCAGTCCTTTGGGTTTGGCTCCGTAGTTGAGCCCCTGCTTTACGATGGCCGAGACGATCTGTTCGTCGGAGGCCTCCGCGGGAAGCAACTCTTTGAGTTCGGGCCAGAAGGCAAATTTTTCGATATTTTCGAGGAGCGTGTCGATCCCCTTACCGCGTTTCTGCTCGTTGACAAACTCGAAGAGCTCCTTGAACATACGCGTGGCGGCACCCGATGCCGGTACAAACTTTTCGATCTTCAGGTTTTCGGCCTCGGCTTCGTAGCGTTTGGCGGCGGCTTCAACAGCCTCCTCGGTGAGAACCACCACGCCATCCTCGGGCGATGCAGCCTTCACGACCTTTAAAAATGGAAATCCCCGTTTGAAATTTTCCACCTGCAACTCCACGGCTTCGGGACTAAGGCCATGGGCTTGGATCTGTTGCAGATCTTGCTCGGTAAACGACATATTTTAGATAGTTTTAGGTTGTTTCAGCTTGGGTCGGTCAGGCCCTTTCGGGGGCTACGTTTCGTGCGCCTTTTGCCCTTATTTGTCTGCTTTCGGATTCGTGAGCCCGAAATCGAAATCGGCTTCGTCCGAAAATTTATGTAAAATTAGTAAAATTATTTCTAACTTTGCAACTATGAAACAAGAATTTTACAACATATCGCTTTGCAACCGCAATAGTTTTCATGTCGAGCAGCAGGCCGAAAGACTGGTGGAGTTTACCTCGGAGGCCGATCTGCGCGAGATTTTTGCCGCCGGACTCCCCGAACGGTGGATGGTCTTCTCGGGCGGAAACAACATCCTCTTTACGCAGGATTATCGGGGCCTGTTGCTGACCCCTGTGGCCGATCGTATCGAGATCCTCTCCGAGGAGGGGGATCGCGTTCGGGTGCGTGTGGAGGCGGGACTCGAGTGGGACGATTTGGTCGCCTGGGCCGTGGAGCACGAACTTTGGGGGTTGGAAAACCTCTCGCTCATCCCCGGCAAGGTGGGGGCTGCTCCGGTGCAGAATATCGGGGCCTACGGCTCGGAGGCCAAGGACTGCCTGCTCGAGGTGGAGTGTTTCCTGCCAGGCGAGGGCGAGGGGGGCGTGGTGCGCACCTTCTCGCGCGAGGAGTGCCGTTTTGGCTATCGCGAGAGCATTTTTAAGCAAGAGTTGAAGGGGCGCGCCATTATCTTGGCTGTAACCTTTGCTTTGAGTCGCACAGCGCAGCCTAATATCGGCTACGGAGATGTGGCCCGCGAGGTGGAGGCGCGGGGTGGGGCAACGCTCAAAAACATCCGTGAGGCGATCTGCTCGATTCGCCGCTCGAAGTTGCCCGATACGGCGGTCTTGGGTAATGCCGGAAGCTTTTTCAAGAATCCGGTCGTAGATCTTCGCAAAAGCGAGGAGCTGAAATCGATCTATCCCGAGATGCCCACCTATCCCTCTGCCGAGGGGCCTGAACGGGTGAAGTTGGCTGCCGGCTGGCTCATCGACCGGGCGGGGCTGAAGGGCTACCGCGAGGGGCGGGTCGGGGTGCACGACCGCCAGGCCTTGGTCTTGGTGAACCATGGCGGTGCCACCGGATCGGAGGTGATCTCGCTGGCCCGCAAGGTGCAGCAGCAGGTGTTGGAAAAGTTCGGCGTGGAGATCGACACCGAGGTCAATAACTTTTAGAATGAGGAGTTAGGAGTTAGAATTTAGGGGGTGGGAGTAGATCTACCCTGTAAATCGAAATCTCTTTTGGAGAAGGATGCTATGTTAATTGAGAATTTTCAACGCTATATTGAGCATTATGGCTTGGCGACCAAGCAGGAGCGCATCCTGCTGACCGTCTCGGGCGGTGTGGATTCGATGGTGATGCTCTCGCTCTTTATCGAGAGTGGCTATCGGGTGGGGGTGGCCCACTGCAACTTCCAGCTGCGCGGGGTGGAGAGCGACGAGGACGAGGTGCTGGTAGCCGACCAGGCGGCCCGCTTCGGAGTGCCCTGCTATAACCGCCGGTTCGATACGGTGGGCGAGATGGAGCGCACGGGTGAGTCGATGGAGATGGCTGCACGACGCTTGCGCTATGCCTGGTTCGAGGAGCTCTGTCAAAGCGAAGGCTACGATCGCATCGCTGTGGCTCACCATGCCGACGACTCGATCGAGACCTTTTTTATCAACCTCCTGCGCGGTACGGGGTTGCGCGGCCTGACCGGTATTCACTATCAAAACGGATTGCTGATTCGTCCGCTCATGTTCGCGGCCCGCAAGGAGATTCTGGAGTATGCCGTGCAACACCATATCCCCTTTCGCGAGGACTCCACGAACCGCTCCACGAAGCACCTGCGCAACAAGATCCGCCTGGGGCTGGTGCCCCGTATTCGCGAGATCAATGCCAAGTTTACCGACCTGATGCGTCGCAACATCAGTCGCCTGATGGATGCGCAAACCTTTATTGACGCCTCGATCGAGCTGGTGCGCCGCGAGGCGGTGAGCTCGGCTGATGGTGTCGACACCATCCATGTCGAGCGTATTCCCTCTACCTTCCCGCGGAACTTTGTGATCTACGAACTCTTGAACTCGGCTTATGGCTTCAAGGGCGATGTGATCGATGCCTTGTGTCATGCCTTGGAGCAGGGATCCACGGGCCGTAGGTTCTATGCCCGCGAGTATGTGGCCTATATTGACCGTGGCGAGATCCTCGTTACGCGCATTACCTCGGAGGATAGTTGCGAGGTTCGAGTCGAGGAGCGCGCCCTGCGCAGTTACTGTGGCAACTCGGTACTCTACTACGAAAAGGTGGATGTGGGTACGATCAAGGACTTTGGCGTGCCACCCCACATTGCGCAACTCGATGCCGACAAGTTGCACTATCCGCTCACGTTGCGCCGTTGGCGCGAGGGGGACTGGTTTGTTCCTTTCGGCATGACCGGAAAGCGCAAGGTGAGTGATTTCCTGATTGACAATAAGGTCTCGATGGCCGAGAAGGAGCGTCAGTTTGTGCTGCTCTCGGGCGAGGATATCGTTTGGGTGGTGGGGCGTAGAATCGACGACCGCTACCGCCTGACGCGCGATTCCGATACGGTGCTCCGCATTACCAAAGAGATCCTGTAGCATAATCTCTATTTCTGAAAACCTTATGGCAAAGAGTTCGGTACGATTTAAAGATACGGTTGCGACCTACGACCGCTTGGTGAGTGAGGCGAAGGCTCGGAAATTTACCCCTGTCTATCTGTTGATGGGCGAGGAGGCCTACTTCATCGACTCGCTCTGCGATCTGCTGGCCGCGACGATCCTCCCCGACGAGGCGTCGCGGGCCTTCAGTCAGTATGTGGTCTATGGGCGCGATGTGGAGGCCGGGCAGGTGGTGAACCTCTGCCGTCAGATGCCCATGACCGGATCGCACCAGGTGGTCATCGTCAAGGAGGCCCAGCAGTTGCAGAAGATCGAAAAACTCTCCTTCTATACGGATTCCCCCTCGCCGACCACGATCCTGGTGGTGTGCCACAAGGGGAAGAGTGTCGATAAGCGCTCGGCCTTCTACAAGGGGGTAGCCAAGTGCGGTGCCGTCTTGGAGTCGGTACGCCCCTACGATAGTGAAATTGCCGGCTGGCTCGGTGGTTTTGTCGCCTCAAAGGGGTGTCGCATCGACCCAAAGGCTCTCACCATGCTGACCGACCACCTCGGAGCCGATATCTCGAAGATCTCCAACGAGTTGAATAAACTCCTGCTCTCGCTTCCCGAGGGGACCCGCGAGATTCGTGACACCCACATCGAGGAGCATATCGGCATCTCGAAGGATTTCAATAATTTCGAACTTTGCAAGGCGGTTATCACCCGAAATATGGAGCGGGCTCTGCTCATTGCCGACCATTTTGCCCGCAACCCGAAGGAGAATCCCACGCTGGTGACGATCATGGCCCTCTTCGGCCAATTCCGCAGCCTCTTTTTGATCAACTACCTGCGTTGGCAGACCAAGTATAAGGGGATTCCTTTCCCGCAGGATGCGGAGTTGATGCGCCTGTTGAAGGTCAATAACTTTTACGCCCTGGCCGAACTCAAGCAGTGTGCTGCGCTGTGGCCCAACAAGAAGGTCTTTTCGATTTTGGGCCTTTTGCGTGAGTATGATGCCAAAAGTAAGGGGCTGGGGGCGGGCCAGATCTCCGATGGCGAGTTGCGCCGCGAACTCTTGTTGAAGATCTTTCTCTTATAGGGTCGTGTAGAATCTTAAACAATATTGCATGGAGCCGATCATCCGACAAATGGTGCATATTCGGGGGCGCGAGGTGCGCTTCCTGGGAGAGCATTTGCGCGAGGTGGAGCGAGCCTGGTTTGCCCTTTTTCGTCGGGAACTTTATTTGGAGGAGCCGACGATTCGTCGGGAGATTGAGCAGCTGCTCGATCGGGAGCGTTGCTCGAAGGAGTTTTCTACCTACCTGCGCCTTGATCTGGACAGCGAGGCGAAGTGGCACCTTGCTCTCGAGGGCGACTCTCTCTATCGGGGTTATGTGCTGCGTGCCCTGCGTCCCGAGGCGGTAACGATCCGTTTCGAACTTCCGTTCGAGGGGCTCCCTACGGTGGCTGCGGCCCAAACCTGGCAGACGGCACGCTGCATGGCCGAGAGTCGCAAGGTGCGCTCCGTGGTGCGGATGTCGGAGGATCTGACCCTTTTGGAGGCCGACGGAGTGCCCCTCTTTGCTGTGGCGGGCCGCACGGTTTATACCTCGCACGAGCCGCGCGGAGTGGAGGGACGGCTGGCCCGCGAGGCGATTCGCCGTGCCGGCTATCGTTTCGAGATCATCCCCCTGAAGCGCGACCACCTGCCCGATATCGAGGAGCTCTTCTATGTGGATCATCGGGGGGTAACCGCCTTGCAGAGCTGCGACGGGAAGTGGATGCTTGCGGCCGTGGCAGCCCGTGTGGCCGAGGAGTTGGAGGCCGTTGTCCGTAAAATATAGAAACTATTTCCCCTCTTTTCGATCTACCTTTGGTTCGTCAATCCATGTCGAAACCAAAAAATCGAAATCCATGAAGAGATTATTTGTTGAGTTGCTCCTGCTGTTGGTGGCGGGGGCTTTGTTGCGTGGCTACCTGTCGGCCCGCGAAGAGATCGTGCGCCTGGAGGTGAACCAACGGGCGTTGACCGAAGAGATGGCGCGCTACGAGAGCCGCTTGGGGGATTCGGCCGCCTCGTCGGCGGTGCTGCGCCTGCGGTGTCGTGAATTCGAGGCGTTGCGGGCACGCGATGCCGCCGAGATTCGCGCTTTGGGTATTCGCCTGAAACGGGCCGAAGCGGTGGCTCATACCGAGTTGCAGACCTCCGTGAAGGTGGTGGCTCCGTTGCGCGATACGGTGCGCCTCTACGATACGGTGCGTCTTTTTCATTGGCGCGACCCCTGGGTCGAGGTGGTAGGCGAGGTGGCCGGCGATACGGTGCGATGCCGCGTACAGAGCGTCGATACCCTTCTGCAAGTGGTTCACCGTGTGCCGCGTCGCTTTTGGTTTATCCGTTGGGGCACCAAGGGGATTCGTCAGGAGATTGTAAGCAAAAATCCGCATACACGGATTGTCTATGCGGAGTACATTGCCATAAATTAGAAATACCTCTTGCCTATCGTTCTGTTTTGTAGTCGCGGTAGTGGTAGAGTTGGTCGCGCAGGCGGGGGGTGAAGCCCGCTTCGCGGATCGCCTGACAGATTCCTTCGGCCGAGAAGCGGTTGTCGGCACCGGCCGACGAGACCACATGCTCTTCGATCATGATCGAGCCCATGTCGTTGGCTCCGCAGTGCAGGGCCACCTGGGCGGTCTCTTTGCCTACGGTGAGCCACGAGGCCTGGATGTTGCGGATGTTATTCAGTACGATACGGCTCATGGCGATCAGGCGCAGGTATTCCAAGGCCGAGAAGCGGGTCTCGATGCCCTGCTTCTCGAGTTCGGTGCCTGTGGAGCGGAAGATCCAGGGGATGAAGGCGGTAAAGCCGCGTGCGGAGGCGGGTTTTTGGGCCTGAAGGTCGCGCAGGGTCAGCAGGTGGTCAATGCGCTCGCGCGGGGTCTCGATGTGGCCGTACATCATTGTTGCCGTCGTGGGGATGTCGAGTTCGTGGGCTTCGTGCATCACTTGCAACCACTCCTCGACCGAGGGCTTGGCGGGCGAGAGGCGGCGGCGTACCTCGGGCGAGAGGATCTCGGCTCCGGCTCCGGGCAGCGTGTCGAGGCCGGCGCGGTGCAGGCGCTCGAGGGTCTTGCGTGTTGAAAGGCCGCTGATGCGGGCGATGTGGCTCACCTCGGGGGCTCCGAGGGCGTTGAGCCGCAGGGTGGGGTAGTGCGCCTTCAGGTCGCGGAAGAGCTCCTCGTAGAAGTCGATCTTGAGGTCGGGGTGGAGTCCTCCCTGCAGAAGAAGCTGATCTCCCCCGAATCGAAAGGTCTCCTCGATCTTTTGGTAGTACTCCTCGCGTGAGGTGATGAAGTGGCGGTCGCGTTGGTGGGGCTTGCAATGGAAGTTGCAGAAGCGGCAGCCCGAGATGCAGACGTTGGTGATGTTGACATTGCGGTCGATCTGCCAGGTCACCACCTCGGGGTCGGGAACCGCCTCTCGGCGCAGGGTGTCGGCCACCAGGCAAAGTTCGCCCAGAGGGGCCTCTTCGTAGAGTCGATAGGCCTCCTCGCGGGTCAGCGGCTCTCGCGCCAAGGCCTTCGTGTATAGGGTATCAAAATTATTCATTTCGGTTCTCATTAGGCTAATTCGAAATCGACGATGCGGCGGCGCAGGTCGGTCTGCTTCACGCGCACCGTGAGACGATCACCCAGCGTATACCGCTTGCCGCTTCTCAGACCGCAGATCTCGTACTGCTCTTCGTCGAAGCGATAGAAGTCGTCCTGCAGTTCGCGTAGGTGCAACAATCCCTCGATGTGGGTCTCCTCCAATTCGACGAAGATGCCCCACTCGTTGAGTCGCGAGATACGCCCCTCAAAGAGCTGATCTTTTTTGTCGGAGAGGTATTCCGCCGCCTTGTACTTGATCGAGGCGCGCTCGGCCTCCGAGGCGATCACCTCGCGTTCGTTGGCATGCTCGCAACACTCCTCGAGGAGTTGCTTTTCAACGGAGCGTCCCCCCGAAAGATAGTGGGCCAACAGGCGGTGCACCATCACGTCGGGGTAGCGGCGGATCGGCGAGGTGAAGTGGGTAGAGTAGGGGAAGGCCAAGCCGTAGTGGCCGATATTCTCGGTCGAATACTCGGCCTTGGCCATTGAGCGTACGGCCAGTAGCTGTACGGTGTTCTCCTCGGGACGCCCCTCGAGCCCTTTGAGGAGTTTGTTCATCTCCTTGGCTACGGCACGTCCCTTTTGGGCCTTGAAGTAGTGACCGAAGCGGAGAATAAAGGAGCGGAAGCGGTCGAGTTTCTCGGGCGAGGGGTCGTCGTGTACGCGGTAGACCATTGTGCGGGGTACCTTGCGGCCGTTCTTCAGCGTGTGGGCGCAGAATTCGGCCACGCGACGATTGGCCAAAAGCATAAACTCCTCGATGAGTTGGTTGGCCTCCTTCTGCACCTTGGCGTAGACCCCCAAGGGTCGCCCCTTTTCGTCGAGGCGGAACTTCATCTCCTCGCGGTTGAAGGCCACGGCTCCGTGGCGGAACCGTTCGCGGCGCAACTGCTGTGCCAGGCGGTGCAATACCAGGATCTCTTCGGCGTAGGGCCCCTCTCCCCCCTCGATGAGGGCCTGTGCCTCCTCGTAGGCGAAGCGGTGGTTCGAGCAGATGAGGGTGCGGCCCAACCATTGGTCGATCACCTCGGCCTGCTCGTTCAGGGTGAAGACGGCCGAGAAGCAGCACTTCTCCTCCTCGGGGCGCAGTGAGCAGAGCTCGTTGCAGAGTCTTTCGGGGAGCATCGGAATGGTGCGATCCACCAGGTAAACCGAGGTGCCACGCTCCTGAGCCTCGCGGTCGATCAGCGAGTCGGGGGTGACATAGTGGCTCACATCGGCAATGTGGACACCCACCTCCCAAACCCCTTCCGAGAGTTGGCGCACCGAGAGGGCATCGTCGAAATCCTTGGCATCGGCGGGGTCGATCGTGAAGGTGGTGATCCCGCGGAAATCCCTGCGCTCGGCCACATCGGCCGCGGTGATCTCACTCGAGATTGCTTCGGCAGCCCGCTCCACCTCCTTCTCAAAGCGGTACGGAAGGTCGTATTCGGCCAGGATGGCATGCATTTCCGTGTCGTTGTCGCCTGCCGGCCCCAGATTCTCGATCAGCTCTCCGATGGGCGATTTCGACCCCTCGGGCCAATCCTTGATGCGAACCACGAGTTTGTCGCCTGCCTCCACCTCGGGGTAGGCCTTGCGAGGCAGGAAGATGTCGATCGGGTTGCGGCGCGAAATGCAGCAGACGAAGATCGCCGTACGGTCGATTTCGGCCACTCCCACATAGTTGCGATTCGAGCGTTCGAGAATCGAGAGAATCTCTCCTTCGTGCTCTCCGCTCTTCGAGGTGTGCATGATGGCCACCTCTACACGGTCGCCATCCAGTGCGTTGAGGGAGTTGCCCGGGTGGACGAAGATGTCGTTTTCGAGCCCCTCGACCCGGATGTAGAGCCCGCCCGAGGCGGTGCGCTCGGCAAGGCCCTCGTAGCGGGGACGCATGCGGCTTCCGAGGCGATACTTGTCGCGACCGACCAGAGCCACCACCCCTTCGCGCTCCAACTCATCGAGCAGGGCCATCGTCTCGCGTCGACCCTCGCGCGTATTGCCACCCGAGGCCGATGCGAGGTGCTTGATCGAGAATTTATTGTTCGGAAACTCGCGCAACAGCTGAAGAATCAGGCTGCGACGGTCGTATCGGAGTTTTGTCTTTTTTGCCATAATCTACTTGTTACCTAAAAAGTGGAGCGCCAACCGTGCCATCAGATCCACCCCTGCGGGGATGGCTCGTTCGTCGGGGTTGAAGCGCGAGGTGTGGGGTCGCCCCGAGGCGGCACCCACGCCGATGCGGTAGAAGAGCGAGGGGTAGTGGAGTCCGTAGCGGCCGAAATCTTCCGAGGTGGGGCGCAGGGCGAGTTCGTGGGTCGAGTAACCCGCCTCGAGGGCCAACTCCTTGGCTTGGAGAGTCAGTTCCGGGTGGTTCTCCACGGCCGGGTAGCCGGCCGAGATCGAGAGGCCGATTTCGAGTCCCTCCTCTGCGCCCAAGCGGTCGCAAAGGGTGCGAAGGGTTTGGTGTAGGGCCTCGCGGTCGCGCTCTGAGAAGATGCGCATTGTCCCCTCGAGGCGTACCTCGTCGGGGATGACGTTGGTGGCACCGTCGGCCTCCACACGTCCGATCGAGAGGATGCGCTCCTCGCTGTTGAGATCCGTCACGGCCAGGATAAGGCGTGCGGCGGCCCGTACCGTGTCCTGCGTGCGGTGGCGCAGGGCGGCGTGTCCTCCCCGCCCTCGGATCGTAAAGCGCAACTCGTCGTTGCCGGCCATGTACTTCCCGGCGCGGAAGCCAAATTTGCCCACCTCCAGGTCGGGCTCGACATGTTGGCCCACCACGGCCATCACCTCGTAGTCCGCAAAGGGTGCTTCATCCAGCACCAACTTCGCCCCTCCGGGGTTGAGCTCTTCGCCGGGTTGAAACAGCCCGAAGATTGTCCCCTCGAAGGGTTCATCTTTTAGTCGGCAGAGGGCTCCGTAGAGGATTGCGGCGTGCATATCGTGGCCGCAGGCGTGCATCACCCCTTCGTTTTCCGAGCGCCAGGCCACCTCGGTCTCTTCCCGGATCGGCAGGGCGTCGATGTCGGCGCGAAGAACTACCGCACGCTTGCGATCGCCCCGCCCCTCCAATTTGGCCAGAATGCCGGTGTGGGCCACAGGCTGCCAGGCGATGCCCGCCTCGCTGAGGGCGCGGCCGATCGTGGCGGCGGTTTCATGCTCCTCGAACGAGAGCTCGGGGTGTCGGTGCAGTTGCTGGCGAAGTGCTACGGGCGAAATCATGGTGCAAATATCCGGTTTAGGTGTTTCAGTTTGATTTCAAAAGGGCTGTTTTTTTGTTAAAAGAGCTCCTTGGCGATTTGGATGATGTTGTCGGCCTTGCCCATCGGGTAGTAGTGTAACACGGGAATGCCGGCCGCCTTCAGCTCTCGGCTCTGGCGAATGGCCCACTCGGTGCCGATTTGGCGCACGGAGTGGGGGTTGTCGGCATGGGCGCGAACCTCGCGCACCAACTCTTCGGGTAGGAAACATCCAAAGGTGCGGGGCAGGAGTTCGAGGTGCTTGACCGAAGAGAGGGGTTTGATGCCCGGAATGATCGGCACGGTGATCCCCGCCTCGCGGCAGCGACGCACATAGTCAAAAAAGATATGCGTGTCGTAGCAAAGTTGTGTGACCACATATTCGGCTCCGGCATCGACCTTGGCCTTCAGGGCGGCGATGTCGGCCTCGGGCGAGAGGGCCTCGCTGTGGGTCTCGGGGTAGCCTGCCACACCGATCGAGAAGCGCGAGTGGTGGCACTGCTCTACCTCTCCGTCAACAAACTCTCCGCGATTCATGGCGGCAATCTGTTGCACGAGCCCCAAGGCGTGGGCATGGCCCTGCGGGTGGGGGATAAACTGTTTTTCGTTTTGTGAGGGGTCGCCACGCAGGGCCAAGACATTGTTCAACCCCAAGAAATCGAGGTCGATCAGGGCATCTTCGATGTCGTAGCGCGACTGACCTCCACAGATCAAGTGGGGTACCACCTCCACCTTATAGCGGTCGCGGATCGCGGCCGAGATCCCCACCGTGCCCGGGCGACGGCGCACGGCGTGCCACTCGGGCGTACCGTCGGGTCGCAGCGTCTGCTTGATTCCTTCGCGGTGGCAGGTGATGTTGATATAGGCGGGGTCGAACTCCATCAGGGGGTCGATGGCGCGAAAAACCGACTCCTTGCCATCGCCCTTCAGCGGTGGAAGCAGCTCGAAGGCAAAGCGGGTGCGCCCCGAATTTTGGGCCCCATGGATCAGATCCAAAACATTCATGCGTTTCTTGTTATTCGTTTATGTTGTTGGGTAGGCGACGACGGATCTCCTCCGGCTCGACACCCCAGGCTCGGGCATAATCCAGCAACTGTTTCTGGTCGATGGCCCCCACCGAGAAGTAGCGGGCATCCGAGAGCATCAATCCGCAAAGGGCCTCTCCGGGATCGATCATAAAGTTCTCGGTGAGTCGCATGGCGGTAAATTGCTCCACCCGAAGCAGGTCGAAAATCGGCCGCTTGAGGGCATGGTCGGGGGTGGCAGGGTAGCCGAAGGCCATTCGTAGTCCGCGATACTCTCCGCGTATGATTTGTTGGGGTGAGAGGCTCTCCTCGGTGGCATAGCCCCACATCTCGCGGCGAACAAAACGGTGCACATACTCGGCAAAGGCCTCGGTCAGGCGGTCGGCCAGGAGCTTGGCCAATAGGGCCGAGTAGTCATCTCCGGCTTGGCGTAACTCCTCGGCAAAGGGCTGAAGTCCAATACCGGCCGAGAGGGCGAAGCAGCCCATCCAATCCCCCTTTGTGGCGACAAAGTCGACCAACGAGAGGTGCTCCTCGCCTCGGGTCTGGTTGCGTAACATGGGGAGCTTATACTCCTTGCCCTTGGGGTCGCAGAGCAGGATGGTCTCCTTGATTCGCTTGGCGGGGAAGATCCCCACCACCCCCTGCAGGCGTAGGCGCTTCTCCTGCTTGATGCGTTGGAGCATAGCCTCGGCATCGGCAAAGAGTTTGCGTGCCTCCTTGCCGCGTTCGGGGTG
>CAJGDL010000003.1 GCA_904502075.1 uncultured Alistipes sp. | reverse complement strand
GCCGAACGCTTCATGAAGGACTATCTCGAAGCCTCGCAAAAGGCCGGAGTGGCACTGATCGGTGGCGACACAACCGCCTCGGAGCGCGACATCACCATCAATGTAACCGCCCTCGGCCGAGGGCCTGAAAATTGTCTGAAGCGCCGCCGCGATGCCCAAGTCGGCGACATCATCTGCCTCTGCGGAGAGCTCGGAGCCTCGGGAGCGGGACTTCGCGAGATCTTAGCCGGCCGCTACGACACCCCGCTCGCCCGCGCCCACAAACTCCCCTCGGCCCAAATCAAGGAGGGTATTTGGCTTGGGAAAGAGCCCGCCGTACACGCCATGATGGATCTCTCGGATGGTCTGGCCGGCGACCTTCGCCACATCTTAAAGGCCTCACAGGTGGGGGCCGAGGTGGAGTTGACGAAGATTCCCGTAGCGGCAGGCTCCGACCTTGAGACCGCCCTCTCGGGTGGCGAAGAGTATAAACTCCTGCTGACGGTGGCCTCGGAAGCCTTCGAGCGTGTGGCTGCCGCCTACCAAGCCACCTTCCACACCCCGCTCTACCCCATCGGTCGCATCACCTCGGAGCCGGAAAAACTCCTCTGGCTGCGCAATAATGCCCCCGAAAGAGGAAATTGGCAAGGTTTTCGACACTATTAGTGTAAAACCTAACTATTTTTTCGTACATTTGTAGACTTGTAGAAACAAAAATACAGCGATGAAGAATACCGTCAAGCTCAACGATCGCACCTTTCGTGTGATGATCCCCGCCGAGGAGATCGACCAGGCCGTATCGGTCGTAGCCGAGCAGATCAACCGCGACTATGCCGATAAGCAGACACCCCTCTTTCTGGGTGTGTTGAACGGTTCGTTCATGTTTATGAGCGACCTAATGAAGAAGATCGAGTTCAACAGCGAACTCTCGTTCGTCAAACTCGCCTCCTACGAGGGCACCTGTTCCACGGGCGAAGTGTCGTGCCTGATCGGCCTGAACAACGACATCGCCGGACGCCATGTGATCGTCGTGGAGGACATCGTCGATACGGGACGAAGCATTGCTCACATGCTCGAGGAGCTCAAGAAACACAACGCCGCCAGCGTCGAGGTCTGCACCCTCTTCTTCAAGCCTGCCTCCTACTCGCAGCCCTACCCCATTCGCTACCGCGCCCTGGAGATCGGTAACGAGTTCATCGTGGGCTATGGCCTGGACTACGACCAGCTGGGTCGTAACCTGAAGGATGTCTATGTGGTAACCGAGTAATCAGGGATAAACGCGTGGCCTCGAAACTCACGAAACCCCTTTGGGTGGTACTGACCTGCATCGTCGTAGGCTTCACCTCCTTTGTGGTGTTGCGTAACCTGGCACACATCTGGAAATCCTCGCGCCGCCTCGCAGCCCTTGAACGCGAGGGGGAGGGATACCGCAAAGAGATCGAGGCTGACAGTACGCTGATCGAACAGTTGCGCTACGACGACTACCTCGAAGAGTACGCCCGCGAACGATTCCACATGCAACGCCGCGACGAAAAGGTCTTCATCCTGAAGTAGAGGCGCACGACCAACCAAAACACAAAGAGAAAGAGTTGCCAATTGGCAACTCTTTCTCTTTGTTTCTCCTCCCAAAATGGCGACAACTGCGCTACTCTTTGAAGAGGGTACGAAGAATCGTCTGGGTGGCACCCTGATTTTGTAAGGTGTACTCCTTGGCGATACGCGCCACACGCAGACGCTCCTCCTCGTTCTTGTGCAGCGGGGCAAACCAAGCCTGGAGCTCCTCGGCCGAAGCGATGGAGGTGGCAGCCCCCAAAGCGATCATATCGCGGGCCTCCTTGAACTTCTGGTAGTTGGGGCCAAAGGCGATCGGCAGACCGAAGGTGGCCGCCTCCAACGTATTATGAATCCCCACTCCGAAGCCACCGCCGATGTAGGCCCAATCGGCATAGCCATAGACCGAGGAGAGCATACCCATCGTATCGAGGATCAGCAGTTGGCAATTATCCAGGCGGGTGCGCTCGTTGCACTGCGTGTAGCAGATAGCCCCTCCACGACAAGCCGAGAGCAACTTCTCGATACGCGGACGCTCCATTTCGTGGGGTGCGACGACAAATTTGATCTCGGGATACTGATTCATCAATTCGACAAGCAACTCCTCATCGGGTCCCCAAGTCGATCCTGCCACAAAGAGGGAACTTGTCCCTTTGAAACGCTCCACGAGGTCGATTTTCTTGGCCGCCTTGGCAATATCGGCCACGCGGTCGAAGCGCGTATCACCGGCCACCACCACATTGTGGAAGCCCAACTCGGCCAACAACTCCTTCGACTCGGCATTCTGCACAAAGAGGGTCTCGAAGGCCTTCAAAGCCCTGCGCCAACGCCAACCATACCACTTAAAGAAGATCGAATTGCGACGGAAGATGGCCGAGACAATGAAGGTGCGGGTCTGCATCTTCTCCAAGCCGGAAAGCAGGTTGAGCCAATACTCGTACTTGACAAAGATGGCGATTTCGGGTTTTACGATCTCCAAGAAACAACGGGCGTTGTTGGGGGTGTCGATCGGCAGGTAGAAGATGTAGTCGGCTCCCGGGTAATTCTTGCGAATTTCGTAGCCCGAAGGCGAAAAGAAGGTGAGCAGAATTTTGTATTCGGGGTGCTCGCGACGCAACGCCTCAATAATCGGGCGTCCCTGCTCGAACTCACCCAACGACGAGGCGTGAATCCAGACAATAGGTTCTCCGGGCGCAATGGTGGCAGCCATGCGTTTAAGGAGTTTCTTGCGTCCGGCTCTCCACTTGTGTGCCTTTTCGTGCCATGGAGAGATGGCCGCAACAAGAAAGCGGTAGAGACGAAGCCCCGTGTTGTAAATCCACATCATGAGTAGTAGTCTATGCTTGTTCGAATGGACAAAGATAGTACATTTTGTCGGATCTGCAAAATTCTTGGTTTTTCACCCCTTTTGCCCTCTCCTCCAATCACCAATGACTCTGCATGGCATCCTCCACAAAGCGCAACTCGAGCTCCCCGTTAGGAAGGGTCTCCACGGCCATCAGATCGAAAAAGGGCTCCTCCACGGCATGATGTAGGGCCAAGTAGAACGAAGCGGCACGCTTCAACGAGCGAAACTTATGTTCATCGATCGCCTGCTCGGGAGTAGACCATCCACCCGTCTTGCGGCTCTTCACCTCCACGAAGTGGATCTCGTCCCAGCGTTGGGCAATGATGTCAATCTCGTAGCGACCGTTTCGCCAGTTGCGCTCGCGAATTAAGAAGCCATGCCGCCGCAGATAATCTACGGCGGCATCTTCGGCTCGTTGGCCAATCTGTTGGGTGAGTCCCATGGCACAACTCCTATTTCTTATAACAAGAAAGAGAGGTCGTCTGCCGGAGTCAACTCACGGATAGGCTGTCCTTTCTTAAAGATACGCAGGGGCTTGGGGCCAATCAACGTGAGTTTGCCCTCCTGATAGCGCAACATGCAACCCTCTCTGAGGCCTACGACATAGCGACGCGGATTGGCCTCGATATACTCCAGGATGCGCTGCTCGCGGGTCTCACCGGCGTGGCCCTCGGGGTTGGCATCCAAGTAGTGGGGATTGATTTGGAACTTCACCGCACCAATGGCCGAGAAGGATTCGGGCTCCACGATCGGCATATCGTTGGTGGTGCAGATTGTCGGGGCGCAGACATTGCTGCCGGCCGACCAACCCACATAGGGAACACCGGCCTCCAGGCGGCGCAGAATGGCACTCATGAGTTTCTGCTCCTGCATCTTCTTAAGCAGGGCAAAGGTATTGCCGCCACCGATACAGATGGCCTCCGCGTGGCGGATCATGATGCGGGGGTTGGGCGAGCGGTGAATCGAACGCACACGGATGCCGATCTCGGCAAAACGCTCCTGCACCTTTTTCTCATACTCGGCATAGGAGAAGGTTACGGCAGCATAGGGGATGAAGACCACCTCTTTCACACCGGCCAGGGTCTTGGCGATCTCGGCCATCGGATACTGCAGATAGGGTTCTCCGGCATTCGTAGAGTTGGAAATAAGTAATAAATTCATAATAGATTGGTTGTTAGTCAATTAAGTTATTTATTAAATTTTTTACGAATATTTTCTTCCTTTGTTTTGTCAAAAGTAAAAAAAAAAGTGTTACTTTTGCCCAAAATTAACGAAAAAATGCGAAGAATGGTAAAAAAAGTTTTATTCGCCGCTTCGAAGGTTTTCGTGAAAGAAAAAGATAGGAAAAGAAATACTATTTTACATTTTGTTTAACTAAAAAATTTAAAGTTATGTCAGAAGTACAGTCGAAAGTTGTCGAGATCATCGTTGACAAGTTGGGCGTTAAGGAGTCGGAGGTAGTGGCTGAGGCCAGCTTCACCAACCACCTGGGTGCTGATTCGTTGGATACCGTAGAGCTCATCATGGAGTTCGAGAAGGCCTTCGATATTCAGATCCCCGACGAGGACGCTGAGAAGATTGCTACCGTAGGTGATGCCATCAACTACATCGAGGAGCACAAGAAATAATTTTAAAAGAATCATTTATTTGCAGGTAGAACCAAATCGATAAATTTATGGCAGAGAGAAGAGTAGTTATTACGGGTATTGGAACAATTAACCCGCTCGGACACAACATTGAAGAGTACTTCTCCAATCTGGAAAAGGGCGTTAGCGGTGCCGCACCCATCACTCATTTCGATACCGAAAAGTTTAAGACCAAGTTCGCTTGCGAAATCAAAAATTACGACCCGAACCAGTACTTCGATCGCAAAGAGGTGCGTAAATACGACCGCTTTGCACAGTATGCACTGATCGCCGCCGAGCAGGCCGTACAAGATGCCGGCTTCGACATGGAGCAGGTAGACAAAGAGCGTGCCGGTGTGATTTGGTGTTCGGGTATCGGAGGGCTTAAGTCGCTCTTCGATGAGTGCGTGGGCTATGCCGAGGGTGGAAACACCCCTCGGTTTAGCCCCTTCTTTATTCCTCGCATGATCGCCGATATCGCTGCGGGCTACATCTCCATCAAGTATGGTTTCATGGGCCCCAACTACTGCACCGTATCGGCTTGTGCATCGTCGAACCACGGTTTGGTGGAGGCCTTCAACCAGATTCGCTACGGCAAGGCCGACATCATGATCACGGGAGGTTCGGAGGCCGCCGTCAACGAGCCTTCGGTCGGCGGTTTCGGCTCGATGCAGGCCATCTCGACCCGCAACGACGATCCCCAGCACGCATCGCGCCCCTTCGACAAGGATCGCGACGGCTTTGTGATCGGCGAGGGTGCCGGTGCCTTCATCCTGGAGGAGTATGAGCACGCCAAGGCTCGCGGTGCGAAGATCTACTGCGAGTTTGCCGGTGGTGGCAATTCGGCCGACGCCCACCACTTCACGGCTCCCCACCCCGAGGGTAAGGGTGCCATTATCGCCATGCGCGAGGCATTGAAAGATGCCGGTCTGAAGCCCGAGGATGTGGACTACATCAATGTACACGGCACCTCGACGCCGCTGGGCGATGTGGCCGAGCTGAAGGCCGTACAGGGGCTCTTTGGTGAGCACGCCTACAAAATGAACATTTCATCTACCAAGTCGATGACCGGTCACCTGTTGGGTGCCACGGGTGCCATCGAGGCACTGGCTTGCGTGATGGCACTGACGAAGGGTATTGTTCCCCCCACGATCAACTGCGAGAACCTCGATCCCGAGATCGACGCGAAGCTCAATCTGACGCTCGGCAAGGCGCAGCAGCGTGACGTGAAGGTAGCACTGAGCAACACCTTTGGTTTTGGTGGCCACAACTCGACGGTCATCCTGCGTAAGGTGGAAGAGTAACAAACCTTTAACACTTGTTTTAGCCGTGTTTGACTTTTTGCTGCGTCCTTTGCGACGCAATTTCGGCCGCGACAAGGAGTATTACAGACAAATTGACGATATGTTTGGATTCATTCCGAACAATATCGAACTCTACAAGCTGGCTTTGATTCACAAGTCAGCTTCTTTTGTATTACCCGATGGCAGCCAAATGAACAACGAACGCCTGGAGTACCTGGGCGATGCCATTATTGAAGCGGTTACCTCCGATTATCTCTACATCGAATTCCCCGACAAAACCGAGGGATTCCTCACCCAACTGCGCTCGAAGATCGTTTCGCGCCACTCGCTCAACATGCTTGCCGAGCGCATCGGCCTGGATCGATTCCTGGTGGCACATGCCGGAGCCACGCTGGCCCAAAAGCACATCTACGGCGATGCCTTCGAGGCGATGATCGGAGCCATCTATTTGGATCAGGGCTACGAATTTACGAACCGCCTGCTGATCAACTACATCTACGCCAATTTCCTGGATATGGACTCGCTCTCGGAGGAGGAGACCGACTTCAAGAGCCGACTGATCGAGTGGTGTCAGAAGAACCACCACACGATTCGTTTCGTGACGAAGCACACCTCGCCCACCCACTTCCTCTCGACGATCTTCATCGACGACATGGAGGTTTCGCACGGCCGAGGTACCTCGAAGAAGGAGTCGGAGCAACATGCGGCTCAGACCATGGCCCAAACGGTAACTGACTCGGCCTGCCTGCGCATGCTCGATAAGCTCGACAAACTGGATCAGCAGGACACCGAGCCCCAGCCCTCGGCCCCCAAAGCCAAAAAGGCAAAGCCGGCAGAGAAGAGCGAGCCCACCACCGAAGGCGAGAAGGCCAAGGAGCCGAAACGAAGCAAGGGAGCAAAGCCCGCCCGCGGAGCCAAGCAGGAGAAGGGCGAAAATCCGGAGGGGAAGGAGCCAACCGAGGAGGTAGCGATGCCCCAGGCAGAGCAGCCCGAAAAGGTGACCGCACCGACGGAATCGGAAGCCCCCCGCGAGCGTCGTCCGCGTCGTCGTCCGAAGGCCAAGAAAGAGGCCGTAGAGGAAAAGCCGGCAAGTACTCCGGAGCCGGAGGCAACGGATGCGCCCCAAGAGTCGCCCGTACTACCTGAGCAGGCCAGCCAAGAGCACGCAACCGACGCTGAGGAGAAGCCCGCAAAGCCCAAGCGTTCGCGCACCCGCCGCACCCCCAAGCGTGAGGTGAAGGAGGGGACCGAACACCCCTCGCAGCAGGAGGGCGCATCGGAGCCGAACTCCGAGAAAGCATCGCTGGATGCCCCCGCGAACGAGCCCCGCTCATCGGAGGCTGTAACCCCCGAAAAGAGTGAATAACTATGGCCTCGTTGCACGATCTTTTACAACTCCGCGGAGCCGCATCGCTCGGTGACGCGGAGATGTTGTCGCTTTTGATGGAGGATGGTGCCGAGGGGAGCCTCGAGCGGGCCAAAGATCTTTTGGAGGCGTGCGGCGGTACGTTGGCAGGGATCGGACGGAGCGAATTGGCCCGCCTTCGCATGACGGCCGGCGTGGGGCTGAAACGCGCCTCGCGCCTCGTGGCCGCGGCCGAATTGGGGCGACGCATGGTCGCGCTGGAGTCGGCCGAAGCCGTACAACAGATCACCTCGAGCGAGGATGTGATCCGCCTGATGCGCCCACGGCTTGCCGAACTCGGGCACGAAGAGTGCTGGGTGCTCTACCTCTCCTCCTCGAACCGTGTGGTGGAACAGATGCGCATCAGCCAGGGCGGAGTGCAAGCCACGGTCGTAGACCATCGTCTGCTAATAAAACGCGCCCTGGAACTGCTCGCCACGCAACTCATTTTGATCCACAACCACCCCTCGGGATCGGCACAGCCAAGCGAACCCGATAAGGAGCTCACCCGTCGCGTGGTTGAAGCGGCCGCCCTCTTCGATATCCGGGTCGTAGACCACCTGATACTGAGTCGCGGCGACTCCTATAGCTTCCGAGCCCACGGAGCGCTGTAATCCCCCTTAAAACAGCCAATAGCCCAAAACACGCCGGAGCAAAGTTCACAACCAATAAAGAAACCCGACCAGGTTCACCACCTGGTCGGGTTTTTCGTTCGTGGCTGGGGCACGATCTCCCCCAAAGCCGCCTGATGCGGAGTCGCTACTCGATGAGCGAGATCGAACGCTGGATGAAGTCGGTCAGGCTCTTACCCTTCAGCATGCCATTCGACAAAAGGGCCAGGTCGATGATCTGCTTCACGAGTTTATTCTCACGACCAATCTCCTTGAGGCGTTCGTTACGCTCATCGCGCAGCGTTACCACCTTTTTGGAGAGCTCCTCGCGCATCGACTTCTCCTCCGAAGTCAGCTCCTCCTCCTTCTTCTCCTTCGTGAGCTCCTCGAAGCGATGCTCCTCGCTCACCGCAGCATCAATCTTTTTGGTGATCGACTTGAGTTTGTCGCCATAGGCGCTCTCCACCTTGCCCAGGATGTCGATCACGATGGGATGGTTACCATTGACGGCAATGGTGAAGCTGTCGGGCATCTGTCCATAGAATTGACTCATGCCTCCCCCGCCCATCTGGGCCATCTCCTTCATACGGCGCATGAATTCATTCTGAGTGATCACCACAGGGGCCTCCTCGGGCTCCATCGCCTCGAACGAGATCGAGTAGTGGATCTTCTCGTCGCGAGGCATCTGACTCTCGAAAACGGGACGCAAGAGCTCCTGCTGGGCCTCTGTGAGGGAGATCTTCAAGGGCTCGGCCTTCTGGATCAACTTCTCAACCACATCGCTATCCACACGCACAAAGCGCGTATCGGAGTGCTTCGACTCATACCAATTGACGTAGTGGTTGTCTAACTGGCCATTCATTTCCAAGACCTCGTAACCCTTGGCCTTGGCGGCCGAGAGGAAGGCGTGCTTCTCCTCCACGTCGTCCACATAGAGCAGAATGAGCTGGTTGTTCTTGTCGGTCTGGTTCTCCTTCACCAGGCTGGTGTACTCCTCGGGGGTAAAGTACTTGCCCTCGGTGCTCTTCCAGAGCATGAAATTTTGGGCCTTCTCGGCAAACTTCTCATCGGTGAGGATTCCATATTGGATGAAGATCTTGAGGTCGTCCCACTTCTCCTCGTAATCGGCACGCATCGAGGTAAAGAGCTCCTGCAAACGGTCGGCCACCTTGCGCGTGATGTAGTTCGAGATCTTCTTCACGTTCGAATCGCTCTGCAGGTAACTTCGCGAGACATTGAGCGGAATATCGGGCGAATCGATCACGCCATGCAGCAGCGTAAGGTACTCGGGTACAATCCCCTCCACCTGATCCGTCACATAAACCTGGTTGCAGTAGAGCTGGATGCGGTTGCGCTGAATCTCGAAGTTGTTGTGAATCTTCGGGAAGTAGAGGATGCCCGTGAGGTGGAACGGATAGTCGATATTGAGGTGAATCGAGAACAGGGGATCCTCGCTTGCGGGGTACAACTCACGATAAAACTCCTTGTACTGCTCCTCGGTCAGCTCCGCAGGCTTGCGCGTCCAAAGAGGCTCTACGCTGTTGATGATGTTGGGCTTCTCGGTATCGACATACTTGCCTTCCTTCCACTCCTTCACGAAACCGAACTGAATCGGCACAGGCAGGAAACGGCAATACTTCTTCAGCAACTCACGCACCTTCTCCTCGTCGGCATACTCCTGGCACTCCTCCGAGAGGTGCAGGACGATCTGCGTGCCGCGCGCACGCTCCTCCGAGAGCTCCTCCATCTCAAATTCGGGCGAACCGCTGCAAACCCAATGCACCACCTTGGCCCCCTCGCGATAGGAACGGGTGAAGATCTCCACCTTGTCGGCCACCATGAACGACGAGTAGAAGCCCAAACCAAAGTGGCCGATGATGGCCTGATCCTGATACTTGGCCATAAACTCCTCGGCTCCCGAAAAGGCGATCTGGTTGATGTAACGATCCACCTCCTCGGCCGTCATGCCAATACCGCGATCCGTTACCGTCAGGGTACGGGCCTCCTTGTCGACCTTGATCTGAATCGTCAGATCGCCCAACTCGCCGTGTGCCTCCCCCTTGGCCGAAAGGGTCTTCAGCTTTTGGGTGGCATCCACCGCATTCGACACCAGCTCGCGCAGGAAGATCTCATGATCCGAATAGAGAAACTTTTTGATCACGGGGAAGATATTCTCGGTCGTAACCCCGATTTTTCCGTTTGCCATCTTGTATTTCGATTTTATAGTTTTTGTTATTTTTTTTTGTATTCTACCCTATCCCCCGAGCAAAGGGTGTGCCAGAGCATTCCGACTGACATTTTGTCAGTTTCTGCTTCTTCAAACGTCCCTATCTCCGCTCAACATCTTGACATAAAGGCAAAACTTTCTCCTCCGATTCCGGTTAATAAAGCAATCACTTGCAAATACAGGCGGAGAGATTTATCTCTACCACATGTGGTAGAGATATTTTTATCGCCCCACCGGAATTTTATGGTGAGCCCTTTTTCAGGTGATCCCGACTTCTGGGTTCGAGCATCCCACCGGGACACAAAAAAAGGAGTCAATTTTTTGACTCCTTCAAGGTGATCCCGCTGGGGCTCGAAGTGCGAAGCACTCGCGAGGATACCTTTGAAAATCAAACACAATTATCCTCGCAACCCCGATTATACTGCACCAACGGGGAAAGCAACAACCGGCCTTGCCGGTGTTTGTTTGGGTGGTTGGGCGAGGGTGCTTGCAACCTATCGCACAGCCACAAAAACAAACAACCGAAGCACGATGCTTCGGTTGTTGCTTTCAAGGTGATCCCGCTGGGGCTCGAACCCAGGACCCCAACATTAAAAGTGTTGTGCTCTACCGGCTGAGCTACGAGATCTCCGGTCAAAATGAGGCGCACCTCGATTTTGGTGGTGCAAAAGTAGAAAAAAAATTCCGATCTTCCAAATCTCCGGCCAAAAATAGCGACCCAACCACCTAAAAAGAGTAAAAATCATCCTGCCGTACGAAACAATATATCGCAGCAGATTTGTTTCTTATATACGCAACGATAAAATTGGGGCGGATGGATTGTACGGTGAAGCACATTCCATCCGCCCCAAAAATTGAAGGGAATCGGCCCTCTAAAATCGAGAGACTACACCTCGAGGTTCACATCGAACAACTCGTGCCAGGGCAGACCCTGCTCGCCGAGCTCAGCCAAGAAGGGATCCGGATCGAACTCCTCGACATTGAATACACCGGCACCGCGCCACAGCCCCTTGGCCCACATGGCGGCACCCAGCGCGGCGGGCACACCCGTCGTGAAGCTCACGGCCTGCGTACCGGTCTCTTTGAAGGCGGTTTCGTGGTCGCAGTTGTTGTAGATGTAGTAGGTACGCTCCTTGCCATCCTTGATACCCTTGATGCGGCAGCCGATCGAGGTCTGACCGTGATAGTTGGCACCCAGCGACTTGGGATCAGGCAACACGGCCTTCAGGAACTGGATGGGGACAATCTCCACACCGTTATACATAATGGGGTCGATGCGGGCCATACCGATGTTCTGAATCACGCGCAGGTGGGTGAGGTACTCCTGGCCGAAGGTCATCCAGAAACGGGCACGCTTGATCGTGGGATAGTTCTTCACGAGCGACTCGAGCTCCTCGTGGTAGATCACATACGACTCGCGCTCACCGATCTCGGGATAGTTCAGCGGCTTGTGGATCTCATGGGGCTCGGTAACCACCCACTGACCATTCTCGTAGTAGCGACCCTTCTGCGTCACCTCGCGGATATTGATCTCGGGGTTGAAGTTGGTGGCGAAAGCCATGCCGTGGTTACCGGCGTTGCAATCCACGATATCGAGGTAGTGAATCTCGTCGAAGTGGTGCTTGGCGGCATAGGCCGTGAAGATGGCTGTTACACCCGGGTCGAAACCGCAGCCGAGGATGGCCGTGAGGCCCTTCTCCTTGAAGCGATCCTGGTAGGCCCACTGCCACGAGTACTCGAAGTGAGCCTCGTCCTTGGGCTCGTAGTTGGCCGTGTCGAGGTAGTTGCAACCACACTCCAAGCAGGCATCCATAATCGTCAGATCCTGGTAAGGAAGGGCCACATTCACCACGATATCGGGCTGGAACGAGCGGAAGAGAGCGCAGAGCTCCTCTACGCTGTCGGCATCCACCTGGGCGGTCTTCACACGACCCCCGCCGATGGCCTCGGCCACAGCATCACACTTTGCCTTCGTGCGGCTTGCGAGCATTACATCCGTAAAGATCGGATTGGCCGCAATCTTCTGGGTTACCACGGTACCGACACCTCCGGCACCAATAATCAACGCTTTACACATGTTGTAATTCTATTTAAGGTTTATACGTTTGTTGTATCTCTATTCGTTTTGTAGGTCTGTACTTTTTTATTTGCTGACCCACCCCCTAAATCCCCCGCCTCGGGCGGGGGACTTGGTCGCCCGTGGGCGAAAGTGCATCCCGCAACCTCGAAACGCTTGCCTATTTAAGGTTTATACGTTTGTTGTATCTCTTTTCGTTTTTGTAGGTCTTGCTTTTACCCAAAAACCACCTCGTTGCTCTTGCGTTCTTGCAAGCAAGACACTCTTGCCCTAATATTGGGCGGACGCAGGCTCGGGCTATCAGCAGCCCTTGCTCATCTACCCAAAGAGGACACCTATCAACTAACAAAGATAGGAATTATATTTGGGATTACAAGAAAAAAAGTGCATTTCTGCAACCGAGTGGCGGCAAGGGCGAGCAAAAAAGAGCGAAAAGTGGCCGAAATCACCCTTTTCAAAGGGTGAATTGGCAATTTAATCTTCTCTTCTCCCCTTCAGAGGGGCTACTTTGTAAAAAAATTACAAGAACAGGCTGAAAAATAAAAAAAAAATACTATATTTGTTAAATGAAATATTTGCTTGCCCCAATGAGCCCCGATGGAACGCATCGCGTAGTTTTACGAAGGGGAGAAACAAAAAAGACAGCCCACTGTGAAGTGTCTGTCTTCGAAGTGATCCCAGGGGGATTCGAACCTCCATCGTAAGAACCGGAATCTTATATTCTATCCATTGAACTATGGGACCGATGGTGCAAAGATGCAAAAAATATTTGAAACAATGAAACAGATGACGGAAAATAATGCAAATTGGGAGCGACTCGAAGCGGTGATTCACTGGGCCAAGATGTCGACCAACTACTTTGCGCGCTACATTGGGTTGCCCCGAGGCGAGAACCTCTACCAGATTCGCAAGGGCAACAACGGCATCTCGAAGGATGTGGCCCGCCGCGTGACGGAGAAGTTTCCCGAGATCAGCGACGTGTGGCTTCTCACCGGCTCTGGGGAGATGTTCAAGACCCCGAAGCAGGAGGGTAACTTAATCCCCCTCTACCGGATGGATGCCGAGCGTTCGATTCTCCATCTCGAGACACTCAACCCCGACAAACTGATCTGCCAAGCGCTGGTGGAAGAGGCTCAACTCGCCATGCTCTATCTGAGTGAAGCGATGCGTCCCCGGATCGCCTCGGGATCCGTCCTTTTCCTGCGCGAGGTTACCCCTCAGGAGATCATCCCGGGTCACGACTACCTGCTTTCGACAGGCGATGTGGTGCTGTTGCGCACGGTACGCACGGCCGAAGGAGCCGACCGTTGGCGCTTGGAGCCCTCGAACCGCGAGGATTACGATGCGTGGGAGATTTCGCGCGACTCGGTGCAAAAAGTGTGGCAAGTATGTGCCCACCTTACCATGAATAAATAAACCGGAGACTTCCCCACGGGAGCAAGCCTCACAAACGAAGATACTATGGCAACCATTAAAACCAAAGAGGGGGTATCCCTCTGCATTGCAGCCTTTGCAGCAATTCCTGTAGCGATCCTTTTAGCGCTCTTTCATGCGGCCTGGTGGGTCAATCTCTGTGTGACGGTCGGTGTCTATATCCTGATGTCCCTTCTCTCGCTGCTGCTCATCAGCAAGTATGTGGCCTACAAACTCAAGCCGATCTACTCGATCGTCCTCTCGCGCAATGTGCGCACGCGGGAGGTGATGTCCGAGATCAAGGATAAGCATGGCGAGGATGTCTCGAAGGAGCTCACGGACTGGGCCGACATGAACGACCAAGAGATCGCCCGACTGAAGCAGTTGGAGCGCTATCGCAAGCAGTACTTGGGCAATGTGGCCCACGAGTTAAAGACCCCGATCTTCAACATGCAGGGCTACATCTCCACGCTGTTGGATGGCGGATTGGAAGATGAGCTGATCAACCGCAAGTATTTGGAGCGCGCCGAGCGCAGCATCCAGCGTCTTTCGAACATCGTCAACGACCTGGATACGATCTCGAAACTCGAGAGCGACATGACCCTGTTGCGCGACGAGCAGTTCGACATGGTAGCCCTGGCCAAGGAGATCGCCGAGCAGATGGAGATGGAGGCCGCCAAGAAGGAGATTAAATTTGTGGTCAAGGGGGCCGAAAACATCCCCTCGGCCTTCTGGGTACGCGCCGATCGCCACTACATCGGCCAGGTGATGGTCAATCTGTTGAGCAACTCGATCCGCTACGGCAAGGAGGGAGGCTTGACGAAGGTGGCCTTCCGCGACATGATCGATCGCGTCTTGATCGAGGTCGAGGACAACGGCGTAGGCATTGCCAAGGAGGATCAGCCGCGCATCTTCGAGCGATTCTACCGCACCGAGAGCGGCCGTTCGCGCGAGCAGGGGGGCACGGGTCTCGGCCTGGCCATCGTGAAGCACATTATCGAGGCGCACGGCGAGCGAGTTTCGGTACGCAGTGAGCTCGGGGTGGGTACCACCTTCTCCTTCACCCTCAAGAAGGTTGATTTAAAAGATGTAAAGTAACACAACAAACACAATTTCTCGGGATAAGGTGAACTCCCGAGAAATTGTTTTGAGAAGCAGCAAACCATGACACAACTACTCTTTATTGATTGGTCTTTCGACCCGATACTCTTCTCGATCGGCGGTGTGGAGATCCGCTACTACGGATTGATGTGGGTACTCACGATCCTGATCGGAGCCAAACTCTTCGAGCACTTCGTCAAGCGCGAGGGGCTTCCCGAGTCGGTCTCCGATTCGATCTTCTGGTACGGCACACTGGGTACCATCCTGGGAGCCCGTCTCGGCCACTGCCTCTTCTATGATCCGAGCTACTACCTCTCGCATCCGCTTACCATCATCACCGGTTTTCGCGACGGCGGGTTGGCCAGCCACGGAGCCGCGATCGGTCTCTTGATTGGTCTATGGCTCTTCGCCCGCAAGAATCGTCTGCCCTACCTCTGGGGGTTGGATCGCATCATGATCGTCGTCGGCATCGGAGGTGCCCTCGTGCGCTTTGGCAACCTCTTCAATTCGGAGATCTTCGGAGGCCCCACCACCCTCCCCTGGGGATTCCGTTTTCTCCTTTCGCGCGAGTGGCAGACGGTGTGCGCACCGGCAGCCTGCCACCCCACACAGATTTATGAGGCACTCTGCTACCTGATCACCTTTGTGGTTCTCTGCCTGCTCTACTACCGATTCGACTACGGCCGCAAACGCCCGGGCATGATTTTCGGTGTGGGGCTAATCGGCATCTTCCTGACTCGCTTCCTGATCGAGTATGTAAAGTTGGAGCAGGGAGGAGCCGACACGGGGCTCTTCCTCAAGATGGGGCAACTTCTGAGTATTCCCTTTATCCTGCTGGGCTTCTGGATGATCTTCCGCGCCTATAAGCGGGGCGAGCAGCAGCCTGCAACCGTGCAGCCAACGCCCCCTTCGCAGCCCGCCTCGAAGGCCGAAAAGATGGCCGCCCGCCGCGCCAAGCGCGAAAACCGACAAAAATAATCGACCATGGCAACCTTGAACGAAGAGATCGGCAAACTGATTGCCCGACGCCTATTGGCCGATGAGGCCGTAACCCTCCCCGAGGTGGGATCCCTCTACACGAAACGCATCGCCGCACGCCGTCTTTCGGCCACGCAGGTGATCCCGCCCCATCGCATCGTGGAGTTTTCCACCACACCGATGGGCCACTCGCTTGTGGAGGAGATCCTCCGCGAGGCCCATTGCACTGAGGAGCAAGCCGCCGATGCCTACGCTCGATGGCGCACGAAGGCCACGCACGAAGGGCGACTCGAAATCGAGGGGGTGGGTACCCTCTGTCTCAAGAGCCTCACCCCGACCGATGCCTTCGAGCGTCGCCTCAACCCCCAGGGCAAGGCCCCGATTCGGGTGAAGCGGCGCCCCATGCCGTGGTGGATCTGGACGCTGCTAAACCTCACAGCAATCGCCCTGATCTTCGGCACATTGGCCTACTTTGTCAATCCACTCGAGGTGTGGGAAAAGTGGAGCAGACCGCAGGTTGAAACGGAACAACTGCTCTCCGAGGAGAACCCCGCGGCCGCGCCCGAATCGGAGATCTCGGCCCCGACTGCGGAGCCGACCGACAAGGAGTCTTTGACAACGCCCCCCGCGACAGAGCCCGCACCCGAAAAGCCCTCCGCGGAGCCTACGCCTGAAGAGCCGAAGAACGAAATGACCCTCGACACACAGATTACACCTACGCATAGCGGCATGAGCTATGTGGTGATGGGAATCTACTCCACGGAAGAGAATGCCCACCGTGCCGTAGCGCAGGGAGTAAAGCGCTACGCCATACCCGAGGCCGATTTTCGAATTTTCCGCTACGGGGAGAAGTGGCTCGTCTCGCTCGGCGAACACGCGAAACGCGCTGAAGCACAGGAGGCGGCCCGTCGCTACCGCACGGAGTACGGAGCCTCGGAGGTGTGGGTCTACTCAAAGCAATAAGCGCGAAGCATGAACCGCCTGGCCGATACGATTCGATGGGGAATTGACCTCTTCTATGTGGGGCCCGTTCGGAGGATCTTCACGCAGGAGATCTTTCGCTACGCTGCCTGTGGAGGGATGAACATGACCCTCGATGCCCTCTACTACTTCCTGATCTACCACTATGTGGTAGCCGAACGCTTCATCGACCTGGGAGTGGTGGTTGTCTCACCGCACATCGCCTCGCTCGCCCTGGTCTTTCCGATCACCTTCGCGAACGGATTTTGGCTCAACCGTCGGGTGGCCTTCCGCTCCTCGACCCTCAGGACCCGCACCCAACTGGTGCGCTACCTACTTTCTGTGGTTGGAGCCATCGTACTGAACTACCTCTGCATGAAGTGCTTCGTGGAGGGGTGTGGGATTTGGGCCACCCCCTCGAAACTGCTGACCACCGCCATCAGTTCGGTCTACAGTTTCCTTGCGGCCAAATACTTCACATTCAAGACGGAACCAAAAGAATAACGTAAACAAGAGATAAAATCTAAACTATGGGTGTAGATCGAAATATGCGCCACATTGAGAGCGACTTGGAATTCGAAAACCGGATTCGCCCCCAGGAGTTGGAGAACTTCGCGGGTCAGGAGAAGATTGTCGAGAACCTCCGTATCTTCATCAAGGCGGCCCTTATGCGTGGCGACTCGCTGGACCATGTGCTGCTGCACGGCCCCCCGGGATTGGGCAAGACAACCCTGGCAAACATCATCGCCAACGAGATGGGGGCACAACTCAAAACCACCTCGGGCCCCGTATTGGACAAACCGGGCGACCTGGCCGGTCTGCTTACGAACCTCAACCCGGGCGATGTGCTCTTCATTGACGAGATCCACCGCCTGAGCCCCATCGTCGAGGAGTATCTCTACTCCGCGATGGAGGACTACAAGATCGACATCGTGTTGGACAAGGGCCCCTCGGCTCGCTCGATTCAGATCGAGTTGGCCCCCTTCACCCTTATCGGTGCCACGACACGCAGCGGCTTGCTGACCTCGCCCCTCAGGGCCCGTTTCGGCATCACCTGCCACCTGGAGTATTACGATGCCCCGGTCTTGGCCGGCATTGTGGAGCGCTCGGCGCGCATCCTGGATGTCTCGATCGACCACGAGGCGGCCCTGGAGGTGGCCCTGCGCTCGCGCGGCACCCCGCGTATTGCCAACGCCCTGCTGCGCCGTGTCCGTGACTTTGCGATGGTGAAGGGCGAGGGACATATCGACCTCGAGATCACACGTTTCGGACTCAAAGCACTCAATATCGACTCCCGAGGCCTCGACCAGATGGACAACAAGATCCTGGGGGCCATTATCGAGAAGTTCGGAGGCGGCCCCGTGGGGCTGAATACCATCGCCACCTCGGTGAGCGAGGAGCCCGGCACCATCGAGGAGGTCTACGAACCCTTCCTGATCAAGGAGGGCTTCCTGAAGCGTACCCCCCGTGGCCGTGAAGCCACCGAGTTGGCCTACCGGCACTTGGGATTTGTCAAGGAGAGCGAGACGGGATCCCTCTTTTAATCCCCGACCGACGACCGGATAACCATCCCGGGGCCCTCCCCGAGAAGAGAGATTCCCCGATCTACTGCAGTGGATCGGGGAATCTTTTCCATTCTATGGATGAATTCTATACCACCCTCGGAAGGAACTAACGAGAACGGTTCGTGCGCTCCATTTCGCGCTTCAATTCGTAGAGCCGATGTTTTGCAAGCGGGCACTGACGACAGCGTGTCCGTTCGCAATATTCGCGGGCAAGTTGCAGCAGGGCCTGCGATTCGAAGGCGTTCATCGGAGTGATGCGTTCCCAAAGGCGCGTATAGCGATTCTGCTCGGCGGGCAACGCCTCCCACAGTTCGATGGCACGGCGCGTAAGCTCCTCGCGCCCCATGCGGTGGCCATAGAAGTATTGCAACACCGCCACCAAGTTGATTCCCAGGCTGTGGGCCTTCTCGTGCCCGAGACGCTTGGCCGTATGGTCGATCGCCCCCGAAGGGTTGTAATAACTGCTCCAATATTGTTGTGCCTCGACGGCAAACAGATGCTCCACCGCCTCACGGGTACGGCATTCGAGGATCTTTTCGATCGAGAAGTCGGGTTGCATGACAAGCGCCGCAATCTGCGCCAGGCGAAGCCGTGGGTGGTTGGCCGGGCGCAGCCGATTGATGCGCCAAATTCCCGGGTCGAGAGGCTCGATGCAATACTTGTGGCGCAGGTGCTCGAACTCCTCCCTGAGTTGCCGGATGTAGGCATCGTCGCGACACCCCTCCAAAAGCCCCGCACCGCCAAAAAGCAGGGCCTCCACCCCGACCAACGAGTGGCGTTCGCGCATGAGGGATTGAAGCGTAACGCGCTCACCGAGAGCCATGAAGGCCTCGCGATTCTGCAGATCGCCCACCGTGCGCAACAACATCAGGTAGAGGGTCTGCTGCCAATTTTGAGCCGATCGTTCGAAGAGTTCGTTTAGGTCATCCTCCTTGCGTTGCAGTCGCTCGAACGCAAGCGAGGTGTAGATCTTGCAACGGGCAAGCGGATCAAGACGGGCCGGCAAATCGCTACACCCGAATCCCGGGGCCATTGCCTCCCATCCTTTGAGGATCGCCTCTTGCTGTGCGCTCTCCATGGCGGCTTCGCTTAAAGGGAATTTAGAAGAGGTTGAGTTCCAACTTCGCCTCCTCGGTCATCATATCCTTATCCCACACGGGCTCGAAGGTAAGGATCACGTTCACCTCCTTCACCCCGTTTACCTTGGCCACCTGCTGGTTGACATCCTCCACCAACATATCGGCCATCGGGCAGTTGGGGGCCGTGAGGGTCATACGGATCGTCGCCACGCCATCGGGCGTAAAGTCGATCTCGTAGATAAGTCCCAGGTCGTAGATATTGACCGGAATCTCGGGGTCGTAGATATTCTTCAGGGTCAGGACAATCTCCTCCTCCACCCGTAAAATCTCCTCTTTCGTTATCATGGTGTTAGTTCTCTTTGGCTTGGAAAGCAAGGGCATAGAGCCTCATCTGTTTGATCATGGATAGAAGGCCGTTGGCACGCGTCGGCGAGAGGTTTTCGCCCAAACCGATGCGGTCAATGAAGTAGAGGTCGGTTGCGAGCACCTCCTCGGGGGTACGCCCATCAAGCACGCGGATAAGTAGCGAGATGATTCCCTTGGTGATGATGGCATCGCTGTCGGCGCGATAGTGCATGCGCCCCTCTTTCAACTCGGCATCGACCCACACACGCGATTGACACCCCTCGATCAGGTACTGCTCCGTGCGATGTTCTTCGCCAATAGCGGGCAGCGAGTCGCTCAGACTGATCAGGTAGTCGTACTTGTCGAGCCAGTCCTCGAACATCGAGAACTCCTCAATAATCTCTTCTTGTATCTTGTCCATAAATCAAAAAATGGTCTTATGAAAAGCCGACATCATTTCAATCGACTCCAATGATTCTAAAATTCACGCGTTAATTTTAACGCTTTGGCCTCGCAAGCAGCCGGCGAAGGAATACCCAAAATCTGCGCCAATGTAGGGGCCACAGCATTCATCTCAATCTCCTCCCCGTAGCAACTTCCGGCGGTTTGCCCCACCCCCTTCGGCAGACGGATCAAAAGGGGGACTTCACGGTCGTAGCCGTAGAGCGACCCCGACGAGGCGCGCTTGCGCTCCTGCTTCTCGATCCAACCGGGCATCAGGTTGAGCACCACATCTCCCGAGCGACGCGGATAGAAGCTATTCTGCATAAGTTGAGCATAGCCGCTTCCGAAGTAGCTGTTGCGCATGGCCGTCGAACTCAAGGCGTGCGACACCCCGCGGAACTGCATGGCAAAGGTGGCCACCTCGTTTTGCACCTCGGCCAGCGAGAGGCGTCTTTCGTAGATCAGGTTATGGTTCAGGTAGATCATCTTCTGCTCATACTCCAGGAGCCAATCCTGCTCGGCCTTTCCGTAGCGGGCATCGAGGAAACTCTCGAGAATCATCTCAAACTGCGGCACATTGAAACGCTCCTGCTCGCGGGGCGAGAGGTCGTAGGAGGGAGAGGTACCGTGGTCTGCGGTAAGCACCACCACCACCTGCTCCTCGTTCACCTGGGCAAAGAGATAGGTCAAGAAGTCCTCCAAATCGCGATCCAGACGATAAAACATATCCTCGGCATCGATCGACTCGGGGCCATAGGCCTCGGTAATCATCTTCGGCGTGGAGAGGTAGATATTCAAGAGGTCGGGGATCTCGTCGGCCCCAAGACTCAGTTGCGTGAGGGCCTGCTTGGCAAAGTCCAGCACCGCGCTGTTGCCCGCGGGGGTGTAGCAAAGGCGATCGTACTCCGTGCGGTAGACCACCTCGCAGCGCAGGTCGCGAATCGGCGTTCCTGCATAGGGTCGCGGATTGCCCTTGGTCTTTTGGGGCGGGCGCACCAAAATGTCGCCCCGACGACGATTCACATAGTCGGGCGAGGTGTAGAGCGTACTCCACGGCTGGAGGATGTAGTTCAGAGGGGTCTTTGCGCGGTTGTACTGCTTCACCCAATCGGGGAGGATCGGCAGGTAGAAGGAGGAGCTGCGCCAATGGCAAAGTTGGCGGTTCATCCAAAAGGTGATGCCACCCTTTCCCCCCAGGACGATGGCATCTTCGGGTTCGAGGGCCAACGTGACGATGCGACTCTCGGGCGAGTGGGCGGCCAGGGTCTCGGCCAAGGTCGGGGCCACCAACTGCCAAGGCGAGAATTGTCCCCCTCCGGTGTGGTACTCGAGCCCCTGAACCGAGGGGTCGTCGATCAGCCCCACCCGGCTGTTGTCGATGTAGTCGTACCAATGGCTTCCCACCACGCCGTGGGTCGAGGGGAGGGCCCCCGTCGTCAGGGTGGCGAGCGAGGTAAGGGTCAGGGTCTGCTGGCAGGGATACGAGGCCGCGGTAAAGGTGACACCCTCGCGCTGAAGACGACGAAAGCCCCCCTCGGAGAGGTGGTCGGCATAGCGCGTAAGGCAGTCGGGGCTCATGGAGCCTACGACGATCTGCACCACCAAACGGGGCTTTTCGGCACGCAGTTCGGGAGCAAAAAGGCCGGCTGCAAGGAGCAGCAGCAGGAGCATCTTTCTAACAAGTAGATTCATAGCCTGCAAAGATAGGTATTTTCCCCGACTTTCAGTCGATTTTCTCGGCAAAAAAGGCTTTTTCTTCCGAGAGGTCGATCCGATAAGTCTCTTCGAGCAACAAAACCTTGCGTAACGCCGCCGAGCAAAAGGCCCGATAGGCCTCCGATTCGGGGTGCAGAGGGCGGTGCGCCATTGCCTTGCGAATCTCCTCAAGGCGGGGCAACGCCTCACGAAGCGCAGGATCGAGTGCCGCCTCCGCAAACTTCTCCCACACATAGTCCGCCGCCTGCGACGAGGGATGCACCAGATCCTCGCCATAGAAGCGGTAGTCGCGCAGGTCGTCCATCAGAAGTTCATAGGCCGGGAAATATTCCACCTCGGGGAAGCGGTCGCAGAGCTCGGCGATAGCCAGGCGCAGGGTCGCCTTGCTCAGGGAGTTCTCCTCGGCTCCATCGGCCAAGTGGCGAATCGGCGAGAGGGTCATCAGCACTTGCTTGCCGCGCAGCGGGCCCTCGATCAGGAGGCTCCACTGCGCCACAATCTCCTCAACCGAGAGCCTGCGGCGCGTAAAGAGGTCGCGGGGTTGGCGATGGCAGTTGGCCACAACACACCCCGTTTCGCGCAGTTCGTAGACCCAGGCCGTACCGAAGGTGACGAGCACTCGATCGGCCTCGCGCAGGGCTTGTGAAGCGGCACGCAAAGCAGACTCCGCACGCCGAAGAAGGGCCTCGGGAGAGGCCTCCGAGAAGCTACCATGGAGGTCGTAAAGAAACCACCTCTGCCCATCAACAACACTACACCTAACCTCCTCGCGATCAAAGAGCTCTTCTCTACTCCAACGCTCCATTGCGCGGGCGATGGAGGCGGGATTAAAGAGTACCCCCGAGGGGTTGATCGCAACATGGAATTTGGAGGCGGCGAGCCGTCGGGCAATCTCCTCGGCAAAGCAGGAGCCGACAGCCAGAATGCGCTCCTGCCAACCGATCGGACAGCGGAGCGGCGAGGGGGTTATCTCGGTACGAAATTTCATCTTTTGGGGTCTTTCCGATGCAAAAATACAAAAAATATCTTACCTTTGGGGGATGATTCTAAATGCAAATTGTAAAATCAACATCGGACTGGATGTGCTGCGCCGCCGCACCGACGGCTACCACGACCTGGAGACGGTCATGATCCCCGTGCGCCAGCTCTGCGACCGTGTGGAGGTGGTACGCACCGAAACCCAAGGCGGTCAATTCCTCCAAACGGGCATCGAGGTCGACTGCCCCGAGGAGCAAAACATCTGCATGAAGGCCTTTCGGCTGATAGCCTCGCGCTACGGGGTGGACGGCGTGCGCATTACGCTCGACAAGCAAATCCCCTTTGGGGCGGGTCTTGGGGGTGGATCGGCCGACGGCACGATGGTGCTTTTGGCCCTAAACGAACTCTTCGATCTCCACCTTGCGGAGGAGGAGCTCATCGCCTTGGCGGCCGAGTTGGGAAGCGACACCGCCTTCTTTGTGCGCAACACCCCGCAACTCTGCACGGGGCGCGGCGTAGAGATGCAGCCCATAGACCTACCACAACTTCGAGGCTTGTGGCTCCTGCTGGTGAAGCCCGACGAGGGGGTCTCGACCCGCGAGGCCTACTCGGGAGTACGCCCCACAGTGCCCGAATTGGCATTGACAGAGCGCCTACAAGCACCCATCGAGGAGTGGCAGGCGAGCGTGAAGAACGACTTCGAGGCCTCGGTTTTTGAGGCGCACCCCCGCCTGCGCGAGATCAAGGAGCGACTCCTGTACCTCGGAGCCCGTTATGCCGCCATGTCGGGCTCGGGCTCTACCCTCTTCGGACTCTTCGACACTCCGCCCCCCACGGATGGTTTCGAGGGGCTCTTCACCCACTGCGAGCGGTTGTAGGAGATGAGACCGGCCATTTATATCCTGACCAACGAGCTTGAAACGGTACTTTATATAGGCGTTACGAGCAATTTGGGACAAAGAATCCGAGCGCATCGTGCCGGGCTTTTCGAGGGGTTTTCCAAGAGATACAATCTCCACAAGTTGATCTACTGGGAGCCTCACGCCACCATGCAAAGCGCAATTGCGCGAGAAAAGCAGTTGAAAAGTTGGTCGAGAAGTCGCAAAGAGAAGTTGATAGAAAGCCTCAACCCCTACCACAAAGAGCTGATGGAGGAGAACGTCTAAAGGCCGAGAAGCCGCAGACAATATGTTAAAGCGAGGAATTTGTCAAATTCCTCGCTTTAACACATCTCGTCATCCCGAGAATTTCGATTTTATGGCATTGCGAAGAGTTGTTAGACAAAATCGAAATTCGTGGGGATCTTCCGATTATCAAGGAGTTTTGGATCCGATTAACAGCCTTGTCGTCTTGGCGGTTTTAAGCAATCCTCGGTTTTAAATAAGCGGTAGATTGCCACAAATTTTCATGGGAGCAAACCTCCTTCCTCCATGCCATAAAATGAAAATTTTCGCAATGACGAGGTTTGTTTCTACGATGTCGGGCTGAGCCCGACATCGTAGAAACATATTGCCTCCCTACCGAAATTTAGAGCGATCCACACTTTTGCACAAATCGCCCGAGTCCACAAAACGCAAGAGTGGGCCATGAGGAATAAATTTTGAGGTGCCGGGCATTGCCCAACACCTCAAAATACTTTTAAGAGGGCCCTCTTACGCGCCCCCGGGCAGTGGTCTACTGCAACTTGATCTTCTCCACGCGGCGTTCGTGGCGGCCCCCCTCAAAGGGGGTCTCGAGGAAGGTCGAAACGAACTGCATGGCCTCGTCGTTGGAGATGAAGCGGGCGGGCAGCACCACCACATTGGCGTTGTTGTGCTGACGAATCAAGCCGGCCACCTCGTTGCACCATACCAGACCGGCACGTACCGACTGGTGCTTGTTGAGGGTCATGGCCATACCCTCGCCCGAGCCGCAGAGGCCGACGCCGATCTCGAGTTCGCCCTTGTCGATCGCCTCACCGAGCTGGTGGGCGAAGTCGGGATAGTCTACCGACTCCTCGGAGGCGGTACCGAAGTCGAGTACCTCGAAGCCTTTGGCAGCCAGGCAGCCCACCAAAAACTCCTTCATTTCGTAGCCCGCATGGTCGCAGGCAATACCAATTTTTTTCATACTATTAGGGGTTGTTTTTAGGTTTTTCGAGTTCAATCATGCAAAGATAGTAAAAAGTCTTGAGAGTAGGAAGAGTTCCCTCGATTTTTGTAGCAACAGCGACTGCGAGAAGAGAGGAAGTATTGAAACAAGAGAGGAAGAAACCGCCAATTTTCAACATTTTAACACCTCACGCGAGCCATTCCGAGAAGAATATATTTCGAATTGCAATCAAAACACACCTATATAATTATTATTCAAAACCCATTTCGGATAAATAAGAAAACAAGGAGAAGAATCGGATTCATAAAATCGGCCACGAACAGCCACACAAGGGAGAAACAAGAAAAGTGAGCACCGCTTTCAAACCGAAATCTCGCACAAGGAAAAACGGCTCCATTCTCCGAGAAATTCGACCCAAGAGAGGGGGCAAACCCCTATTTTTCGCCTTTTTTAGCGGAAATTTTGCCAAACCGAAAAAAAATTGTATATTGCAAAGTCTAACAGCGTGTTAGCCCGTTCAACAGGCTCCAACCCGCTGATAGTCAGATTTTAGAAAAACATTAAAAAATATAATAAAAAAACATAAAAACAAAAACCAATTACAAATTATTTCCAAATCAACATTTATGAAAAACAAACTTTTTCTTATGCTGATGCTGCTCGGAATGAGCTTTGCAGTCAGCTGCGGGGATGATCCCACGAACGAAAATGGTGGACTGAACAATCCCCCCCAGCCGAAGCCCGAGACCGAGGCTTCGATGACGGTTGCCGTAAAGGGCCAGCCCGGCGCATCGCAGGCCGAGTTGCTCCTGACGACCACGGCCATCAAGCAGTATGCTTTCAAGGCCTACAAGGCCGGTGAGGAGCCCGCCAGCATTTCGGCGCTGATGCTCTTCTCGCAGGGCCAGAAGGGTGACTGCGTGGATGGTGAGAACACCTTCACGGTCAACAAGTTGTCGGCCAACTCGACCTACACGGTCTTCGTAGCCGGTATCGACACCACCGACGAGTACTACAAGGAGGTACTGCAGATCGAGGTGAAGACCAAGGAGATGACCGACGAGGTATCGCAGTTCGATGTGGAGATCGACTCCTACAAGGTGCATGTCAATGTAAATGACCGCGTGAAGGCCGGTGAGACGGTTTACCGCTGGGCGTTGCTCGACATGGCTCAGTACAACTACTTGCAGACCATGAGCGACAAGACCGATGTCTTCTTCCTGCTGCAGAACGACTATATCTGGCACAACTTCATCGAGGACGACCACACCTTCACCTTCGACAACGAATGGAGCAACATGTACCTCACGGACGAGGACGGCAACCTGATTGGTTCGGAGGATGGTGCTCTTGCCCAGTACTACTCAATCACGCCCGGTTCGCCCGCCTACTTCGTATTGGGTGAGTTCGCTTGGGGTGACATCCGCGACCTGAAGTATGTTCAGTACTACAACGACGGCGACCCCCGCAACGAGGGTTGGTACGATCCCCTCTACGACCTGGATGCTATGCGTGCCTACGCCAATGCCGGTGGTTTGGCCGCTCCCGTACAGGATCAGTGGTGGGAGGGTTACCACTACAAGCAGCTGATGGAGTCGGCTCCTGCCACCATCGTGGAGGCCAACCACTCGATCGACGCTACGACGCTGGCCCCCAAGGGCGGTATCCTGACCATCCAGCCCGACGAGCGCTGCATGGGTATGCAGTTCATCGTCTGCACGAAGGGTATGTTGGAGGAGATCAAGCACGCCTGCTTCAAGGGTGACGATGCCCTTTGGGAGAAGTATCTGCCCTGGTTCTCGTGCTCGCCCGTAGCATTCGACTTGCTGATGGGCTTCGTATACTACACGCCCTGCAATGTGAACGGCCAGACCCAGAACATCGAGATCAACCTGGAGAACAGCTTCTACTGCAACCCGGGTGATGAGTTCGTAGTGATCATGAACGGCCACGGCGATGAGACCAAGGAGATCAATGGTCAGGTACAGCCCACCTTCGAAAAGCAGTACTTCAAGGTGGCAGAGTTCACGATCCCCGAGTCGAAGCTGTCCCTCTCGACCATCGAGGTTACCCCCGTGGAGACCGACGATCCCTACTCGGTTACCTTCAACGTGAAGTGCCCCTCGAAGGATGCCCTCTTCGTAGAGTACCTCTGCGACTATGAGTCGGCTTGGAAGAAGGACGGCTTGGATGATCCTTCGGTGCTGAAGCAGCTCTTCGAGGCCTACGGTGCTTACAACCGTCTGACGGGTGAGCAGCTCAATAAGATCAACTCGGACGAGGGTCTTGATATGCAGATTCCTTCGCGTCCCAACGCCGTGAGCTACCTGGCTGCCGTTGCCTACAACGCCGATAAGATCATGGGTGTTCCCGCAACCGCTCATGTACGCTCGGCCAAGGTTCCCACCCCCGATCCCGTAGACCAGGCTCGCTTCGAGGAGGTTGCCGGTGACTGGACCGCTTCGGCCACCATCGCCTACGCCCCCGCCGGTTCGAAGGAGTACACCCAGATGACCAAGACCTCGCCCGTGCGCATTGGCGACCTGACCCTGTCGGAGACCACGCCTCAGGAGGTTTACGATGCCTATGGCCGCAAGCCGAAGGAGGAGGTAGATGCCCTCTACAATGAGTTCTACAACATGGTGATGGGCCTCAACGAGGAGCACCGTTCCTACAACCGCACCATCTGCCAGGGCTTCGACTTCCAGGTTCCCGCCGAGGGCTTTGAGTCGTACCTGCGCTATGCCGATCCCTACTACCTCTACATCGCCGACTCGAGCATCTACAACGGTACCTCGACGGAGGATATCCTTTGGGACTTCGGTCCGAAGTGGTACATCGAGTTCCAGGCCGACGGTACGGCTTACGTTCCCTTCGATGTAAACAACTTCGCTCCGCTGTCGGCTTGGATTCCCGAGAGCATCGACTACTACATGATCGCTGCCAACATCCTCACCGGCTTCTACACGTCCACCATGCCCAAGGACTGCAAGGGATTCCCCGTAGAGATCTCGGATGACAAGAACACCATCACGATCAAGGGCATGACGACCAAGGTTACTGACAAGGAGACCGGTGACCTGATTGATGTAGAGCTCTTCCCGCAGCCTGTATTCGTTCAGACCAACGCCTACAACTCCTACGCTTGGGTTGTTTCGGAGGTTGTCCTGACGCGTAACAATACCACGGCCGCCTCTCAGGCCCGCCTGAACGCTCCGGTGAAGGGTGAGAAGGCTCAGCTGACCACGATTAACCGCGATGGTGGCAACTTCGTAATGCCCGCCAAGAAGGAGCAGAAGTTCCACTCGCGCACGCCGCTCTGCGCTGCAGAGAAGCGCGGTGTAATCCGCATCGACGATGTGAAGGTCCTGACCAACGCTGAGGACTTCTACAAGACCGCTGATGCTGCCATCGAGCGCAACTTCGGCGTGAAGATTGTTCGCTAATCGTTGAGATAGACGAGCCAACCGGAGTCTCCCACAAGGGAGTGCTCCGATTGGCTCTTTTTTTCTTACGCGGGCGCGCACATACGCCTACGCGTACGGATATCAAGGAGCCCCTACCCCACGGCAGGAGGCCCTCTCCGAAAACAAAAAAAGAAAACAACACAAAAAAATCGAAAACTATGAAGAAGTTACTTCTTTCGTTGGCCGCCTTAGTGGTTGCCTTCGCAGCATCGGCCCAGCAGCTGCCCGATGTACAGGTGGAGAACTCGGAGGGTCGCAAGATCTCGATCCGTTCGCTCGCCGGTCAGAAGCCCCTGATCATCTCCTTCTGGTCGACCACCTGCAAGCCCTGTATCCAGGAGCTCAACGCCATCAACGACCAGATCGAGGATTGGCGCGAGGAGGCCGATTTCGAGGTAATCGCCGTATCGGTGGATGACGTGCGCATGAAGGCCAAGGCCAAGGCTATGGCTACCTCGAAGGGCTGGGAGTTCACCTGCGTTTACGATGCCAATCAGGACCTCAAGCGCGGCATGAACGTAAACCTCACCCCCCACAGCTTTGTGGTGGACAAGAAGGGCAACGTGGTCTACTCGCACTCGGGTTACACCCCCGGCAGCGAGCAGGAGCTCTTGGAGAAAGTGATCAAACTCAGCAAATAAGCCGACCAGACCATGAAGAAACTCTTATTTCTCCTCATCGGATTGAGCGTTGCGGCTTCGGCCTCGGCGCAGATCTCGCTCGGCAAGGATGGAAAGGGCGGTCAACTGATGGGTAGCTTCGAGACCAACTCGATCTACTACGTCGACGACGATGTCCTGGGCAGCAAGCCCAACCACGACCTGCGCGAGTATATCGGATCGAACTCTTACCTCAAACTCGACTACTCGATCGACCGCTTCTCGGTGGGCGTACAGGGCGACTTCTTCCTTCCCGCCATCGAGGGCTACGAGATCGGTACGCGCGACGAAAATGGCAAGAAAGATCTGCAATTCCTGCTCTCGGGTGCCTATGCCCAGTGGCTCGACAAGAGCTACACGGTACGCCTCGGAAGCATTTACGAGCAGTTTGGTAATGGCCTGATCTATCGTTCGTTCGAGGATCGTCAGCTGGGCATCAACTCCTCGCTCCTGGGTGCCATGGCCTCCTATCGTCTGAACAACTACTTCTCGATCAAGGCCATCTACGGTGCACCCCGCCTGCTGGATAAGTGGGCCGACTCGCGCATCGGTGGTGCCGACCTCTCGATCTCGCTCTCGGAGCTCTTCAAGGCCCAGAAACTCAACCTCTCGATCGAGGGTAGCTGGGTGAACCGCTACGAGAGCCTCACCGAGGATCGCAACGGATACTACGCCGCCAACTTCGAGCAGAAGGGCATGGGCAGCTCGCTGAACATGTATTCGGGTCGCCTGAACATGGACATCGAGGGCTTCTCGCTTCGCTCGGAGTATGTACACAAGAGCAAGGACCTCGGTACGGTGGACACCGAGCAGGCTGTTGCCGGTTATGCCGCCTTTGCCGAGCTGGGCTACAACTACGGCAGCTTCAGCTTCTCGGGCCAAGTGCGTGCCCTGGAGCACATGGGAACACGTCTGTCGCTCTACAACGGTGCCACGGTCAATCAGCTCAACTACCTGCCCGCTCTGACGCGTCAGTACACCTACATGCTGGCCAACTTGGAGCCCCACCAGGTGAATGTCGAGGGTGAGATCGCCGGCCAGGTAGACCTCTTCTACTCGCTGCGCAGCAAGTCGGATCGTCGCAAGTACTGGAACTTCCACCTGAACTACTCGACGGCCTACACCCTGCACAAGGCCCAGTCGATCACCGGCAAGCGTGAGCTTATTTGGCAGGACTTCAACGTCGACGTGGAGCGCCAGTGGAACAAGTCGTGGAAGACCACGCTGTTGTACTCGTTCCAGGAGTGGAGCCCCTCGCACGGCCACCAGCACCGCACCTATGTGGCCAACATCTTCGTGGCCGATGTCACCTACAAGATCAACCGCAAGCACTCGTTGCGTTGGGAGCTGCAGTACCTCCTCTCGGACGACTACCAGGGCGACTGGGTAGCCGGCCTGATCGAGTATAACTTTGCCCCCCACTGGAGCATCTACTTCCAGAACATGTACAACCTGGAGTCGGAGCCCAACTTCGAGGACAAGAAACCCTTGGACGAGAACTTCAACCCGCGCAAGGTCTACTACTACAACGGTGGTTTCAGCTTCACGCACAACCGTACCCGCGTTCAGCTCAGCTACGGCCGCAACCGCGCCGGCTACATCTGCTCGGGTGGTGTATGCCGCTACACGCCGGCCTATACGGGTGTAAACCTGCAGCTTAGCACCTCGTTCTAATGCTTAAAATTTGAGAGAAGATGAAACAGCTGAAATATATCCTTACGCTGGCCCTTGTGGCTCTGACCGCCGTATCCTGCCTCACGGGTAAGGGATACGAGCCCTACAAGACCGACAACGGCCCTGTTGAGACCGGCCTCACGCTGACGGCCGACAAGTCGGTGATCTACGCCACCGGCGAAGATGTGGCCACCTTCGAGGTGAAGTACAACGGTGTGGCCCTCACGGCCGACCAAGTGACCTTCCACCTGGCCGGTACCGATGCCGAGGTTGTCGGCATGGAGGGGCTGACCTTCGCCACCGCCTCGGCCGGTCGCTATGAGTTCTATGTACGTTATGCCCCCACCCCTGCCACTCCGGCAAACGAGGAGGGCGACGTAGAGGGCGATGAGCCCGCCGAGCCCGAGGTCTACACCTCGAAGAGCTTCGTCATCACGGCCATCGAGATGGTAAACCTCGAGGACGAGGCCGACCGCAAGCCCGACGAGAATGACCTGACCCTCTCGGCATCGACCCTGGTATTCCAGGCCGCAAGCGAGGATCGCGTGATCTTCGTAGTACGCTACAACGGCGAGCCGGTGTGCAACACCACCAGCGAGCAGACCTTCAAATCGGGCGAGACCGTGAAGATCAACTACCAGATTTGCGACTACAGCACCATGGAGCCCATCGAGATGGAGACCATGGAGGTGGAGCAGAACGGCAAGGTCTACACGCTGCCCTACTACCGTGCTTCGAAGGCTGAGACGCGCTCGTTCTTCGTGATGTGGAAGGCCCTGATGACCTACGAGAGCCCCGTGACGGTAACCGCCGTGGCCGATCCGGTACCCCTGCGTCCGAACGACCCGCAGCCCGAGAGCGTGGATTTCAAGCACCGTGTTCTGCTGATGCAGCTCACCGGTACGGCTTGTCCCAACTGCCCCCACATGTCGGTAGCCATCAAGGAGCTGAAGGCCGATGAGGAGTATGGCGACAAGTTCGCCTTTGCTGCGGCCCACACCTACCAGAACCACGAATTCAATCCCCCCGAGAATCTGGGTGTCTATGCCGGTGAGGGTTACCCCACCTCGTGCATCGACCTGCGCACCTCGTTTGCGAACCAGGGTAAAGAGGGTAACAAGGCTCTCATGAAGCAGATCATCAACGCGCGCCTGGATATCCCCGTAAAGGCCGGTATCTCGGCCAATATGGTGGTCAATGAGAATTCGCTGGTGGTGCGCATGACGGTGAAGGCCGCCGTAACGGGCAACTACCGCGTGGGAGCCTGGCTGGTGGAGGATGACCTCTACTATGTACAGTCGAACAACAGTGCCTACGACAACGAGGAGTATGGCTTGAATATCCACGAGGCAGTGATCCGCAAGGCCAACAGTGCCCGTTCGTCGGCCGACTTCACGGGTTATGACCTCGACAAGTATGCCGATCTGCAGGCCGGCAATGTTGCTGACTACCTCTTCACCTTCAGACTCCATCCCGATTGGAAGAAGGAGAACTGCCGCCTGGTGCTCTTCGTATCGGCCCTGGATAACAACGGAGCCTATGCGGTGAACAACGCCATCGAGACCTCGTCGATCTACGAGGCCGTTGAGTTTGATTACAACGAATAGGAAGATCATCCGCAGAAAGTGCCACCCGAATAGAGGCCTTTCTCACACAAGCCCCGAATGGATTTGATCCATTCGGGGCGATCTTTTTTTTTGAGGGGGCTATGGAGAATCAAAATTCAAAATTCAAAATTCAGAATTCAGTTTATTTAATTCTTCATTCCTCACTGCGTCATGGCGAGCACCACAAAGTGCGTGGCCATCTTTTTATCGGAGAATCTTCTCGCGATTGGTCGCTCATAAAAAGATCCCCACGGTCGCTCACGCTCCCTCGGGATGACGCAGAGCGGATTTGGAACGGCGGGCAAATCATAGGAGATTGCCACGTCGGGCTTTCGCCCTCCTCGCAATGACTGACTTATAAGGAGCAAATTTCGACTTAACGCAGCAAGCCCCGGAAGGGTTGGTGGCGGAACGCGACTTTTAACTTTCAGCAACACCACCCAATTTTTGATTTTACGGCGCGTTGCCTTTGGCAACTTGATGCGCCGTTTCCACTATGGCGTCTCGGCAAAGCGCCCTTGAAAGGGGCAACCTGAAAAGAAGATGGGTCTTGCAAATAAATTCGCAACCCCATCTTCTTTTCAGGTTAGGCTAAAGCCTTCTGCTTTGCCCTCGACTGTAGACGCAGTTAGAGAGGCAGATTTTGTGCATCGCAATAAGAAACCCGGACGGGTAGTACTGAATGTACGTCCCGTTCGGGTTTTGTTTGAGATGTGCAAAATATGCCCTATAAAATCAAAAATTACTTGGAGGCACGCTTCCTATCCACCTCATGCAACAAAATCTTGCGAAGACGCATGGAGTGAGGAGTAACCTCAACATACTCATCCTCCTTGATGTACTCCAACGCCTCCTCGAGGGTGAAGATCTTGGGGGGAACGATCACCGCCTTGTCGTCCGAGCCCGAAGCACGCATGTTGGTGAGCTGCTTGGCCTTATTTACATTGACCGTGATGTCGTTTTGGCGCGTGTGCTCTCCGATGACCTGACCTTCGTAAACAGGATCATTGGGGGCGATGAAGAAGCGGCCGCGATCCTGCAACTTGTCAATCGAGTAGGCGTAAGCCGTACCCGTCTCACTT
>CAJGDL010000002.1 GCA_904502075.1 uncultured Alistipes sp. | reverse complement strand
TATGAGGATGGAACGGATCAGGGCATCTGGTTCAAGAATCAGGACGAGTTCTCCATCTCGACGGCGCCGGCCTACAAATTCTCGAAGCATTGGAATTTCGGAGCCATCTTGAAGTTCCGCTCGCAGTTTGCCAACGGTTATGTGTCGCGTACCGAGCAGGAGTCGATCCACCGCAAGAGCCGCTTCATGTCGCCGGGTTACTTCGATGTATCGGTCGGTTTCACCTACAACTGCCCCTGGAAGTACCTGCCCGTGAAGGTGAACCTCTCGCCGATCGCCATGAACTCCACCTTTGTGAAGAGTCAGACCGTGCGCGACTACTTCTTCGTGCAGCAGAAGGCGGCCACGGCCTATGGTATCGAGGATCCGAACAACACCTCGCTTTGGGAGGGTGGTTCGTCGATTCAGATCGACTTCGACCAAACTTGGGGAAAGAACGGTTGGCTCCGCTACCGCACCACGCTCTACTCCTTCTTTGGTTGGATCACCTCCATCGACCAGACCAACAAGTATCGCGACTTCGGGGAGTATCAGGATGCCCTGCAGCGTTGGAGCAACCCTGAGGATCTCTCGGTCGGCCACACCATGGGCGACAAGCCCCACCTGGCGATCCACCCCACGGTGCGTTGGGAGAACAGCATCGAGATCAAGGCGACGAAGTATATCGCCACGCAGATCAACTTCCAGCTCTACTACAACCGCGCCCAATGTTACGACGTGCAGTTGCAGACCTTGTTGAGTGTCGGCTTCTCCTACACGTTTAAGAATAAATAGGCTAATAAGTGAAGGGGCTCCCGAATAGAAAAGGAGGGTTATGTATAAAAATTCACGCCATACGATTCTCTTTCCGCTCTTGCTGGCTGCCGGGGTGGTTGCCGGCTTGCTTCTGGGGCAATACCTTGGGCAGGCGCGTGTCGAGCGACAGTTTCGGGGGACATTGAGCCGCCTGGCTGCCCCCGAGGGAAAACTTGGTTACACCCTCTCGCTCATCGAGCGGGAGTATGTCGATTCGCTTTCGGTGGATTCGCTTACCGAGTGGGTGCTGCCGAAACTTATCGAGGAGCTCGATCCCCATTCGCTCTACATCCCCGCCTCGGAGATGCAGGCCGTGAATGAACCCTTGGAGGGGGAGTTCGATGGCATCGGTGTGGTCTTCAACATGGCGACCGACACCGTGGTGGTCTTGAATGTGGTCCCCTCGGGCCCGAGCCGCAAGGCGGGCGTGCAGCCCGGAGACCGCATCCTGCGCATCGACGATTCGCTGGTGGCAGGACAAAAGATCCCGCAGGATCAGATTGTGAAGCGGCTGCGCGGAAAGCGCGGGACCCGCGTCAAACTCTCGCTTTCGCGTCAGGGGATCGACCATTTGGTTGAGGTGGAGGTGGTGCGCGATGCCATCCCCCTAAAGTCGATCGAGGCGGCCTTTATGCTCACGCCCGAGGTGGGTTATGTGAAACTTTCGCAATTTGCCCGTACCTCCTATTTGGAGTTGATGGCGGCCCTGCAACAACTTCGTAAGCAGGGGATGCAGGGGCTTGTTTTCGACCTGCGGGGCAATGCTGGAGGCTATCTGGATCAGGCGATCATGATCGCCAACGAGTTTTTGCCGGCCGAAAAACTGATTGTCTACACGGAGGATCGTAAGGGGCAGCAACTGCGCGAGTATAGCAACGGCCTGGGCCGTTCGACCGACCTGAAATTGGCGGTGCTGATCGACGAGGGGAGTGCCTCTTCGTCCGAGATCCTGGCCGGAGCCGTGCAGGACAACGACCGCGGCACGATCCTGGGTCGTCGCTCCTTTGGCAAGGGGTTGGTGCAGCGTCAGATCCCCTATAGCGATGGTTCGGCTCTGCGCCTGACGATTGCCCGCTACTACACCCCCACCGGTCGTTCGATTCAGAAACCCTACAAGCGGGGCGACGGCGAGAGTTATCAGATGGAGCTTTGGGATCGCTATCTGCACCACGAACACTTCTCGGCCGACAGCATTCGCTTTGTCGATTCGCTCAAGTTCACCACCCCCGGAGGGCGTACGGTCTATGGCGGTGGCGGCATCATGCCCGACCGCTTTATCCCGGCCGATACAAGCGATGTAACCCCTTGGTTTATCCAGGTGACGGGTCGCAATATTCTCTATCGCTATACGATGGAGTATGCCGACCGCCATCGCAAGCGGCTCAACAAGATCTCCACGTTGGACGAATTGCAGCTGTTCCTGGATGCGGATGCGCGCCTGGTGGAGGATTTCTTGCAGTATGCCCAAAGAAAAGGGGTGAAACCCAATGCGAGGGAGATCGCCCGCTCGCGCCACTTGGTGGAGGCGCAACTGCGTGCCTACATCGGTCGCAATACAGCACTCGAGGATAATGCCTTCTACCGAAATATCTATCCGATCGATCGGGTCTTGGTGGAGTCGGTTCAGATGTTGGAGCAGGAGATTTTGCAGGCTTCCGAGGAGGATGCAACTCCCATTTCGGATACCATTCCCGCAGGGTGGAGGCGTGAAAAACAGGAGACAATCATTTTGGAAAATAGATAGAGAGATGGTAAAACGAATCATAGGATTTTTGGTGGCTGTTGCCATGCTTGTGGTGATGGCCTTTGTGGTGATGCACCACACCCGATTCAGCTCGATGCTTTCGTTCGGGCCCGAAACGGCCTCTGCAGTGGTCGAGACGAAGATCGAGGAGGTGATCCCCTCTATGCCGATCGAGCCGGCTGAGACCCCTTTGGAGGAAGAGCCCCTCGTGGAGGGCAACGAGTAGTTTGCCTTTAGGCTCTGTTGCGTGAGGCAAAATAGGCAAAAACTGCGAAAAAATTTTTTAATAAAATTTACAAACAAGATCAATTTTGGTATGAAATACCGCCAAAGTTGTTCTAAAATTCCCCCCCCCGAAAAATGTCGCTTTTTGGAGTACCAAGAGGCGACATTTTCTATATATTTGCTCTCGAATAGGAAATTCAAGAGAAAAATAGACTAAAAACATACTTTAACTTATTAAAAAAATCCAACACAATGAAACGGTTATTTAACCTATTTGCAGCTGTGGCTGTATCGCTGTGTGCACTGGTTGCCTGCAGCGAAAACGATCTTCCCGAAACGCCCGTGACCCCTCCGGTGCCGAGTGATTTCAAAAATTTCGAACTGGTCGTCAAGGAGGTGACCCGCGAGCAGGTTACCTTCCAGGTTACGCCCCGCGACAACGCGATGACCTATGTGGCCCTGATCTGCGAAAAGAGCTACTTCGAGGAGTTCTCGTCGGAAGATGGGGTGATGGACGACGACCTCGATTGGTTCCGACGCATGGCCGAACAGCAGGCGATGACCCTGGAGGCCTATCTGCGCTCGATCCTCAAGACGGGGGCCTTCGAAGATACTGAGGTGGGTTTGCAACCCGACACCGAGTATTACCTCTATGCCTATGGTTTGGGATCGGGTGGTGAGTTGCTGACCGAGATGGATAAACTTCTCTTCCGTACCGATGCCCTGGAGATGACCGATACGACCTTTGCCATCGAGTTGAACGAGATCTCGTTCAACAGCGTGAAGGTGAAGGTGACTCCGTCGGATCCCTCGGCCCTCTACTTTGTAAATGTATTCAACGAGGATCGTTACCAGGAGTTCGGTGGCAACGAGGAGGCCTTCCTTGCCCAGTTGGCCTATGTGCGCGACTACTACCTGAACATGGGGGCCACCGTGGAGCAGATTATTGCCAACCTGGCCCTGGCCGGAGAGCATGAACTCACCTTCGACGAGTTGCTGCCTGCCAAGAAGCACTATGCCTATGTAATTGGTGTGGATCGTGAGTTCTTTGCCAACACGCAGGCCACTGTCGAGGAGTTTTCGACCCAGGCGGCCGAGGCGGCCGATCTGACCTTCGATATTCAATTCTCGGAGGTGGACTACGAGAGTGTCCTGGGAACGATCACCCCCTCGAACGATACCGACACCTATATCTGTACCGTACAGCAAGCCGAGGCCTTGAGCTGGTATGAGAGCGAGGAGGAGTTTATTAACTCGATCCTGATGGATTTGGAGTATTGGTATGGAGGTGTGGAGGCTGCGTTGCGCAGTGGTGCTTCGGAACTTCGTTACACGGGTCTCTTCCCTGAGTCGGAGTATATGGTGGTCTGCTTCGGTTGGGATCAGGCCCCCACGACCGGCATTACGACCAAGACCTTCACCACCGAGGCGGCCTCCGGTGATCCAGAGACTTTTACGGCCACCTTTGCTGTGGAGAAGATTACTCACAACTCAGCCGAGGCTACCATCACCCCCTCGAACGGCTGCTACTACTTCTTCGATTGGTGTGATGTCGCCTCCTTCGAGGAGATGGTTACGGAGTTGGGTAGTCGCGATGCCGCTGCGACCTACTTTATCGAGGAGGAGATCGACTATGGTGCCGAGTGGTATGATGGTGACCGTATTGGCTACCTGACCGACATGGGTGCCATCTTGGGTACGGCATTCTATCCGGTGCAGGGGCTGGAGCCCGATACCGAGTATCTGCTCCTGGCCATGCCGCTCGATATGACAACCGGCGAGATCGCTTCGCAGAAGGCCTCGATCAGCGACCCATTCCGCACCCTGCAAAAGGTGGAGGGTAAGGCATCGGTAACCTTTGAGTTTGGTCACTTCTACGACGGTTCGGAGCTGGCCGACCTCGATCCCGCGCAATTCCTGCAGTGCACGGGTTATGCTGTGATGCCCTACAAGGTGGTGGTTGATGAGTCGGCTGCCTGCTGGTACACCGGATTCTATGACTACGACATGTCGGAGTGGCTCTCCACCGACGACGACATCTACGCCGAGCTGATCACCTGGGGCTATGAGGTGGGTTCGGAGTATGTATCACTCAACCGCACGGAGGGTGTGGCCGTTATGGGCTGGGATATCACCTTTACCTTCCTGGGTATGGCCGAGGATGCCGAGGGCAACTTCGGACAGGGTACCGTCGAGACGGTGACCCCCACCAAGGATCAGGTGGCTCCCGCCGAGGAGTTCCTCGAGATGCTGAATGCGGCACCGGCCTCGTTGCAGCGCCCCTCGAAGCGGATTCCCATGGCGCGTGCGGAGCGCGAACCTCACGGCTTAAGACGATAAGATTCGGGCGTTGGCCCTTCAATAAAAGAGCAGGTTGCGACAATCGCAACCTGCTCTTTGTGTTGGTTAATGGGATGTTAGACGCGGTAGGCGCGTTGCACCCCCTTGATGCGGCAGATCGAGTGGATCAGCGTATCGACCACCCCCACCGAGGGGACCTCGACGCTAATGGTGCCGAGGGCCGTGCCATCGCCTCGCGAATTGAGGGTCATGGTGCGGATGTTGAGGTGCAACTCGCGGCTGACGATTTCGGTGATCTGATTGGCGATGCCCGGCTCGCTCTTCGCTACGATGGCGATCGTGACGCGGAAGGCTCCATCGACCGACTCGCGCCAACGCGCCTCGATCACGCGGTAGGGGAAGTTCTCTCGTAGGCGGCGGGCGTTGGGGCAATCCGTGCGGTGGATCGTGATGCCCGTGCCGACGGTGATGAATCCGAAGACCTCGTCCCCCTTGATCGGGTTGCAGCACTTGGCCAACTTGTACTCGATGCGGTTGATCCCCTCGTCGATCACCAGGGCATCGGAGCGGGCCGGAGCCGCCTCCTTGCGCTCGGCGGCGCGCAGTTTTTCGGCCTCCTGCTCGGCCGCAGCCTGGCGACGCTCCTCGTCGGCGGCCCCCGAGAGCCAGTGGTTGAGGATCTCCTTCAGCGAGCCGATCTCGATTTTTTGTGTCGCGATCAGGGCGTAGAGTTCCGTGCCGGTCTTCAGTTTGAAATATTTGCAGAGGTAGGCGACCGCCTCGTCGATGGTTGCCTCGACCTTCCAGTTTTTGATCTTGCGCTCCAACTCCTCGCGACCGATGCGGGCATTTTTCAACTGCTCCTCCCTCAGGTAGGCCTTGATGCGCGAGCGGGCCTTGGCCGTAACCACCACGTTGAGCCAGTCGGCCTTCGGAGTCTGGTTCTTTTGGGTCATGATCTCCACGATGTCGCCGTTGCGAAGCGGCTCGCGGATCGAGACGGCACGGCCATTTACCCGGCCTCCCGAGCAGGTGGCCCCCAAATTGGTGTGGATATCGAAGGCGAAGTCGAGGATCGTGGCCCCCTCGGGTAGCTTGCGGATGTCGCCATTGGGGGTGAAGACGAAGAGCTCCTTGGTGGCGGGTTTGGCATCGAAACGCTCGGCGATGGATCCACCCTTCTCTTCGAGGAGTTCTCGCAGGCGGCTGAGCCACATTTCGCTGGTCTGTGCCCCCTGATTCACCCCTTTGTAGCGCCAGTGGGCGGCAATGCCGCGCTCGGCCACGGCATCCATGCGCTCGGTGCGGATCTGAATCTCGACCCAGCGTCCGTCACCGGCCGAGACGGTGGTGTGCAACGACTCGTAGCCGTTCGACTTGGGTATTGAGATCCAGTCGCGCATGCGCTCGGGGTTGGGGCGGTAGCAGTCGCTCACGACCGAATAGACCGTCCAGCAAAGTCGCTTCTCCTCCTCCTTCTCGCAGTCGATGATGATGCGCAGGGCGAAGATGTCGTAGACCCCCTCGAAGGGGACTTGTTGCTTGCGCATCTTGTTCCAGATCGAGAAGATCGACTTCGTGCGACTCTTGATGTGGTAGCGCACGCCGAGTTTGTCGAGGCGCTCGGTGATGGGCTCCAGGAAGCGGGCGATGAAGGCCAGGCGTTCGGCCTCGCTCTCGCTCAACTTTTGGTGAATATGGGCATAGTCCTGCGGCTCAAGGTACTTCAGGGCAATATCTTCCAACTCGCTCTTGATGTTGTAGAGCCCCAATTTGTGTGCGATCTGGGCGTAGAGATTCATGCTCTCCCACGCCTTTTTGCGGTGCTTCTCCTTGGGGAAGATGGCAAGCGAGCGCATCACCTCGAGTCGGTCGGCAAGTTTGATGAGGATCACGCGCGGATCTTCGGAATAGGCGACGATCAACTCGCGGAAGTTCGAAGCCTGCTCCTTGGAGGTCTTGACCTTCAGGGTCGAGATGTTGTTCAGCCCCAGGGTGATGCCGGCCACCTCCTTACCGAAGTCGCTACTGATCCGATCGACCAAGGTCGAAAACTCCTCCTCCGAAAGCTCCTTGTAGGCGATGCGTACCACGTCGTGCAGAATCGAGGCCAGGGTGGAGTTACGCCCCAAACCGATCTCCGTGATGACGATCTCGGCCACTGCAAGGCTGTGGTTCAAGAGCGGAGTGCCGTCGTAGCGGGTGCGACCGCCGAGCCACTTCGATGCAAAGTCGAGTGCCGCGGCCACCAGCTGTTGTGTGGTCTCGGAGAAGGACTCGGCTACCCGTGCTTTTAAATTCATAACGCTTTCCATACCAATATTATAGCGAAAAATAGGAATTTTTCTTCGATGTAAAGATAGCCAAAAAAATGAAAATTACTACCTTTGTCTCGATAAAGGTTTTTGATCGTGCGATAGGAAAGCCCCGAAAACGGTGAGAGATAGGGGGGCAACCCGCCGTCGGTCGAATCCGAGAACAACAAAACAAACCGCCATGAAAACCACTAAAAAAAGCTACATCCCTACCTTTGGCGAGGAGGTTGCCAATACGATTACCCACGGAGTGATGTCTGTGCTGACCCTCTTTGCCCTCCCCTTTGCCTCGGTATGGGCCTACCTGCACGGGGCCGATCACCCCATCCTCTCGGCTTTCGGGGTCTCGGTCTTCGTCATCTCGATTTATCTGATGTTCCTGGCTTCGACCCTCTACCATGCCATGAGCCCCGAGTCGCGCCACAAGGAGATCTTTCATATCTTGGACCACATCTTTATCTACGTCGCCATTGCGGGTAGTTATACCCCCATCGCGTTGTCGGTGATCGGTGGTTGGCAGGGGTGGCTTATCGTGGCCTTGCAGTGGGCCATGGTCTTGTTCGGCATCTTTTACAAGTCGCTCTCGCGCCGCTCGATTCCGGCCGTCAGCCTTACGATCTACCTGATCATGGGGTGGACCGTGGTCTTCTTCTTCCCGCTCTTTTTGCGTAACGCCTCCACGCCGCTGCTCGTGCTGATCGCTGCGGGAGGAATTTTCTATACGCTTGGGGCTTGGTTCTACGCCCGCAAGGGTTTTCGTTACCATCACATGGTGTGGCACCTCTTGATCAACTTGGCCGTCGCTTGCCACTTCGCCGCCATTGTCTTCTTCTTGAATTAGCAGAGGTTTCGGGGAATAATAGGCGAGAGGATTTGAGTGACGCTCAAATCCTCTCGCTTCTCATAGTCCCCCTTGGGAGTTTGTCGGGAGGTTATTTTGCACGTTTCCTTACCATATAGATACGGTCTTCGGGGAGGGCATAGCGCTGTCGCTCCTCGGGGCTGAAGCGGGCGGCGTAGTCGATCTCCTCGGCCTCGAAGCCCGCCTCGCGCAGGCGATCGGCATAGTCGCGGCCGTAGGCTCGACGGTGGTCATACTGCCCGAAGAGGCGCGTGCGCTCCGCGGGGTCGGTGATCGAATCGTCTTCGAGGGTCGTTTGCAGGCGGTAGTCGATCGGAGAGAGGAGGATGCCCCACCCCCCGGGCCTCAGGATTCGAAACAACTCCCCGAGCGCCTTGCGGTCGTCTGCCACATGCTCTAATAGGTGGTTGCAGATCACCACCTCAAAGGAGTTGTCGGCAAGCGGGATCTGCTGCACGTCGAAGTGCAGGTCGGCCAAAGGGGACTCCAGGTCGGCCGTTACATAGTGCTCCGCGCAGGGGCGGTAGTGTTTTGTGAGGTGCTTCATCAGGCAGACCTCGGGGGCGATGTGCAGCAGTCGGGGGTGGGAGTGCAGGAGGCTGCTCTCACGCTCCAACCAAAGCCACAGCAGCCGGTGACGCTCCAACGAGAGGCACGAGGGACAGAGGGCGTTCTCGCGAGGTGTGACGTAGCCATAGGGGAGCATTTTGCGAAACCGCTTGCCACAGAGGGGGCAGGTGAAGCCTTTCCCTCGCAGGAAGAGCCCCACAAGGGGGATCATCCACCCCGCCAGGCGTTGCATAAGCGGTCGCGGCAGGTGTCCCAAGGCCCATTTGATCATCCGTTTCATCCGTTTTCTTCTTTTTTGTGCTGGTTTCGCTCTATTGTCGGTTACTCCTCCAACACCTTCTTGACCGACTGTTCGGCCTTCAATAGTCGCTCTTTGCAGAGGGAGATGAGCTCCGTGGCGCGCTTCACCTCCTTGGTGAGGTCGTCTACCGAGAGCTCCTCGTTGCGGAAGCGACCCAGGATCTGCTCAATCTCGGTCATCGCTGCCGCATAGGAGAGTTCACTCTTTTTAGCCATAGTTATTTACAGAAATGGATAAGAATGAGCAATGAGTCGATTGCCCATTGCTCATTTTTTACTCAATTGATTCGACGAGAAGTTAGAAATACTTCACGGGGCTTCCCTCGATCGCTGAGATCAGGTTGTTGGCGGCCGACGAGGCTCCGATGCGGAAAAGGTCGGTGGTGAGCCACTCCTCGCCCAGGATCTCCTCGACGATCGTGTAGTAGAGGGCGGCATCCTCGGCGGTGCGTACGCCTCCGGCGGCCTTGAAGCCCACCTTGCGGCCCGTCTTCTCGTAGTAGTCGCGAATGGCCTGACACATCACCACGGCGGCTTCGGGCGTGGCGGCCACGTCGATCTTGCCGGTCGAGGTCTTCACAAAGTCGGTGCCGGCAAACATCGAGAGCAGCGAGGCCTTGCGGATCAATTCGGGGGTTTTGAGGGCTCCCGACTCGATGATCACCTTCAGGATCACGCTCTCGTCCATCTCGCCACGAATTACCTCCACCTCGTTGGCAGCCTCGTCATAGGCTCCCGTGAGCATCTTGCCCACGTTCAAGACAATATCCACCTCGTCGGCTCCGTTCTCGATGGCCATGGCCACCTCGAGCATCTTCACCTCGAGGAAGGTCTGCGAGGCGGGGAAGCCGGCGGCGACACTCGTGATGCGCATGGGGGTGCCATCTACGGCAAGACCCACCGTATCGACAAACGAGGGGTAGACACAGATCGAAGCCACATTGGGGATGTGGGGGAAGTCCTGGTAGAACTCCACGGCGCGACGGGCAAACTTCGTAACCGACTCCACGGAGTCGTTGCACGAGAGGGTCGTCAGATCGATGGTCGAGTAGCAGAACTTGTAAACCTCGGGGTTCATGTTGCGCTGGGCGGCCTCGCGGATGCGGGCTACCTCCTGTGCCACCTCGGCCTCGGTGGGGGCGGGGGCGTACTGCTGTAATTTGTCGGCGTATTCCATAGTGTTTGTTGTTTTTTCGCAAAGTTTAGGGTGTGCGGCGGCAGCCGATTTTCGGCAAGGTACACACCACGTCTACAAAATTAGTGAAAAATTTTGATTCCGAGGTTTTTTTCGAGGAAATTTCATCTCGAGGGCGGGCAATAACCTGTTTTATAGGATTTTTTCTCCCCTAAAATAAGGGATAAAGACAAAAAGAGCCCGCTTGGCAGATTTGCCAAGCGGGCTCAAATCTCGGTCGTGAGATTTCAGGCTTAGAACGAGAAGCCAAGCGAAATGGTGGTTATGCCCACATTAAGTTTTTCCTCCTTGTTCTCGACCTTAGCTTTGCTAATAGGCATAAAGTCGGCGGTGTAGTAAACGCCCAGAGAGAAAGCCTTGTAGTTCAAGTTCACACCGGCATTGAAACCCACTTGGAAACGCTTCCATGCGGCATCTCCCATTCCATCCGTCGAGTCGTCGAACAAACTGCAATCCTTGGACTGAGACCTATAGGCAGACTCTGTTTTTCCCTTTCCCATCAAATTTGCTCGGAAATTCAGACCAACAAAGGGTGTTACGCCAAGTGTATTATCTGCAAAAGAGAGTTTGTAGGCCAAATTCACTGGGATATTCAACGAAAGAAGCGAATATTTAGATTCCGTTTCCTCTATATAAAGATTATCATGTACGATTTCGCTATCTTGTTTGCCCATAAAGTATTGAATGTTGCCACCCACCTCCAGGAAAAGAGGAAGTTTCTCACTCAAACTGAATCCGTGCAGGTATCCGGCCGTAAAACCATTCATTTTAAGGTCTTTGTAATTGTTATCACTACATTTTGCATTAAAGGGGCTGTATCCTACATAGATGCGGTTGTAGGATTCGGTGTCCATGCTTAATACAGAGCCACTCTTGCTCTTCGAACCGGAGCCACCGGTGTTCGAGAATTGAGCCGAGGCTGTGGTTGCCATCAGCAACAAACATGCGGTTAAAAGAAGTTGAAATCTCTTCATAGTTGTAGTTTTTTGAGTGAATAATTATGTGTTTGGTTTTTTGGACTAATACAGGAAACTCATGCGCCAAATATTGGCCGTCCCTTCGGCGCTTCCGCGTTGAGAGATGAAGTAGATATATTTTCCGTCACGGCTCCAAACAGGGCTCAAATCGTCGGCGGCATGGAACGTGAGTTGGGCCAACTCCGTGCCATCCATGCGGCAGGCGTAGATGTCCGTATTTCGGTAGGTGAAATCGGCCGAAGCAATTACACTTTCACCCACCAGCAGAATCCATTGGCCGTCGGGAGAAATCGAAGGGGTGGTAAAACTACGCGAGGGGTCGGAGACAATGCACTCTTCAATACCGGTTTCGTAGTTGATTTTCCAGATCTCACTCTTCCCCTCGGTGTTGATGCGCGTACAGAGGAAGGCGCTTTCGTTCTTTAGGGGGCAAGGGTTCATGCCACTGGTGTAACTCGACACAAAATTATTGGCCACATTGTATGCCCAAATGCTTGTTCCGTTTGTCTCTTGGCGCGCAAAGAAGATCTGCTTCATGTCCGAGGTGTAGACCGGGGAGTAGTCTTGGTTGGCCGAGGTGATTTGACGGCAGACATACCCATTATTGGCATCGGTTTGAAAGATTTGGTGGCTGGTGCCTCGATTCTCGCTGAAGATAATCAGTTTGCCGTCGGGTGAGTAGTTGAAATCGAGGATTCCTTTGCGATTGGTGCGCTGTACGGAGCCACCCTGCTTGCCAAGTTCTTTGATGAAGATGTTCGTCGCTTCGTTGCGGTAGGAGAGGTAGGCGATATGGGTGCCCGTTGTCGAGATGTCGATAATACGATTTGAAAGCCAATTGAAGCCTTGGCGAGTTCGTTTTACGGTCGGCATGCAGACATAATCACCGGAGTTGGTTACCTGCAAGAAATCGATGCCCGATTCTTCGGGAACCGACACCACCGAGTAATCCACCTGTTGTGCATTTCCAACAAAACAAATGAGGCATAATATGCCACAAAAGAGGTATTTTTTCATGATCTCTTGTATTTGATAATACAAAGATACGCTCTTTTGATGCCCGATTCTGGTTCTATTGTTGCGTGTTTGCCACACTATTGTTGCGGGTTGTGCGAATCTTGCTCTTCGGTGAAGGTTGCAGAAAGTTCGGCAAAAAAATCACGATTGAGTATTTTTGAAATGCGCGCCAAAAGTTGGGTGTCCAAACTCTTTTTCTGAAAGATTCGGTAGACATTCGAGCGGTCGCACGACAGCTTTTTCGCCAACCAACTGACACCTCTCTCCTGGGTTTCGAGTTCGGCTTTAATGAGTGCTCCAAGATGCCTTTTTGTCATAGGGTCAATAGTTCGATATTATTCTTTTTGGGCTTTTGAGCAACAAAGAAGGACACAGTCGCTGCTTTGTGCTTCCGATTTGCTCGATAAGGCTCTGGTATGCCCGAAATCCAAATACGGCAAAGCAGTCTGTGCCCTTGATGGGTACAAACCGAACTTCGACCTATTGTTTTGGGATTTCAATAAATTTACCAGATTTAATCGAGCCAAATCAATATTTCTACTTATTTATATGTTATGTCTTTTTTTCTTCGCTTCTTAATTCGTTTCTTTTGTTGATTATTCTTTACAAAGGTACTTATTTTTTGCGATTATTTGCCAATAGCCGAAAAAAAGGCCCTCTAAACAATGATTTTTCCCTTTAGAGGAGCAGGTTTCTACTTAACACAGCGAGCCCTTATTTCGGCGAGGAAATTTAGTGCTGACATGAAATTGGGGCGAATGGGTCGTACACCAAGTACATCCCATTCGCCCCAAGGGTTGAGGTGCAAAATTTACCGCCTGAAAACAAAAAAGCGAGGGCATCGGAGGTATTCGATGCGAGACGAGCACCGCCTCTCCATCTTAGTAACAAAACCTGCCACGCGCAGTGGCACCTTTTGTTACAACCTGCCGATTTCCTCAACCAACCTAAAACTACTAACCTAAATGAACCTTAAAACTTCGCTGCAAAGGTATGATGAAAATCAATACCATCCAAATAATTACTAAAAAATTTTACAAAATTTGTCAATTTTTTTGAAATATGCCCTTTTTGCTTATACTTTTAGCAATAGGCGGTGTGTTTGCTTACAATTTGAAACCCGAAATTCTCTTCAAACCTTCTTTTTTCTCCCTTTTGGCAAGGACGGTCTTCGGGCCTGGAGACGAAAAAGGGGAATTTTTAACCTTCGAGAGGGAAAAGAGTTCCCCAAAATTTGAAAAATTGCTCAAAAACCGATACCTTTGAAGATTGGAACGAGCGAGTGGTACCCCGATACCCCCTGCTCGTCTACCCTAAAAGCGAATACTTATGAAGAAGATCGTTGTCGGCTATGATGCCAAGCGCGCCAATGCCAACCGCACGGGGTTGGGCAACTACAGCCGTTTTATCATCCGAGCCCTCAAGGAGTCGGGGTCGGGAGATCGGTTGCAACTCTACATCCCCAAGCGCAAGCAGAACACCGAATATGATGAACTCTTGGCGTTGCCCGGGGTCTCCTCTCACCTGCCCGATACCCGTTGGGGGCGGATGGTGAGCGCCTTGTGGCGCATGTTCTTTATGGCACCCCAACTCAAGCGCGAGGGGGTGGAACTCTTTCATGGCCTGAGCAACGAACTCCCCACGGGGCTACGCGAAAGGGGGATTCGCTCCATCGTAACCATCCATGACCTGATCTTCGAGGTGTTGCCCGCCTGCTATAAGCCGGTGGATCGCTGGATCTATCGTTGGAAATTCCGCTCGGCGTGTGAGCGAGCCGACCGGGTGGTGGCCGTGAGCGAGTGTACGAAGCGCGATATTGTCCGCCTTTACGGCATCGACCCCCGCAAGATCGAGGTGATCTACCAGGGGTGTGACGAGATGTTTTCGAAACCCTACACGGCGGCCGAGATCGCCTCGGCGGCCGAGAAATACCACCTTCCGAAGCGTTTTCTGCTCAATGTGGGTACGCTCGAGGAGCGGAAAAATCTGCTCGAGATTGTTCAAGCCTTGGAGCACCTGCCCGAGGAGATTCATCTGGTGGCTGTGGGCCGACATACCCCCTACACGACTCGCGTGGAGGAGTATGCCGCAGCCCATGGGCTGACCCACCGTCTGCATCTGCTCCACAAAGTGGCCTATCGCGACCTTCCGCTGATCTATGGCGGAGCCGAGGTGATGGTCTACCCCTCGCGCTACGAAGGGTTTGGAATCCCCATCATCGAGGCTCTCAATATGGGGATTCCCGTGGTGGCCGCCACCGGATCGTGCCTCGAGGAGGCGGGTGGGCCCGAAACCCTCTATGTTTCGCCCGACAGCCCCGAAGAGTTGGCCCAGGCCGTGCAGCGCATCTTGGGCGACGAGGCCCTGCGGAGTCGGATGGTCGAGCGTGGGCGTGAATATGTGGAGCGCTTCCAAAAAGAGGTGATCGCCGAGCAGATGGAGCGGCTCTACGATCGGGTGATCGGAGCCTAAGAGGCCTTATATATAGAGAGAAAAAGCGCAAGGTCGAACCTTGCGCTTTCTTTTTTACTTTTCGCTCTCGGGAAATCTTCGCCCGAGCACCCCCGCGGCATCGCGAACACTGCTGAAGGACCAGCGGTAGAGGGTCTCGAGGTAGGCCTCGTCGGGGAGTTGCCACTCCGCCTGCGGTACTTGTTGGCGCATTCGCTCCGAGAGTTGGTAGATCAGGATGGCGGCCGAGGCCGAGACATTGAGACTCTCGACCATGCCGCACATCGGGATGCGCAGGAACTCGTCGGCCTCCTGCATCACCTCCTCCGAGATACCGGCATGTTCGGTGCCGAAGACGAGTACGAACTTTCCCTTGGTGACATCGAAGGTCTCGGGGGTACAGCTCTCGCGGTGGGGCGTGGTGGCGACGATGCGATACCCCTCGGCCTTGAGCGAGCGGAGGGCCTCAGTGGTCGATTCGTGGCGCACCAGTTCGATCCACTTGTCGGTGCCGCGTACGATGTTGAGGTTGGGGTTGAACTTGCAGCGGGTCTCCACGGTGTGGAGATCCTGCACTCCGAAGGCCTCGCAGTGGCGCACCAGGGCCGAGGCATTTTGGGGGTGGAAGGTATTTTCGGTGAGGATCGTCATGTAGCGGGTGCGCATGCGAAGGACGCGCTCCAGAGTCTCGCGACGCTCTTCGGTCATAAACTCCCGAAGGTAGGCGATGCGCTCCTCGTACCAGGAGCGGCTATTTGCGGTATTTGTCATCTTCATCGAGGATTTTCAGGTAACTTTCGTAGCGCGACCAGGCGATCTCTCCCGCTCGGACAGCCTCCTCCACGGCACATCCCGGCTCGTGGGTGTGGGTGCAGTTGTAGAATCGGCAGTCGCCGGCACGTCCGATCATCTCCGGAAAGTAGTGCCACAACTCGGCGCCGTCGATGTCGATCAGACCAAAGCCCTTGATGCCTGGGGTGTCGATGATCGAGCCGCCCGATCCGAGGCGATACATGGTCGAGAAGGTGGTTGTGTGCTTGCCTTTGTGGTGGCTCTCCGAGATCGCCCCCGTGCGGGCATCGATCGAGGGGTCGAGGGCGCGGATCAGGGTCGATTTTCCTACGCCCGAGTTGCCCGAGAGCAGCGTGGTCCCTTCGCGCACCAATTCGCGCACGGCCTCCACCCCCTCGCCTTCGGTAGCCGAGAGTTCGATCACGCGATAGCCTGCCCCTTCGTAGCAGGCCTTGAAGTCGGCCACCGCTTCGGGAGCCGTGCGGGCCAGGTCGATCTTTGCCAAGGCAATCACCACCGGGATTTTGTAGGCTTCGCAGGTGATCAGGAAGCGGTCGATGAATTCGCGGGCCGTCTCGGGCTGAAAGAGGGTGGTGATGAGCAGGGCACGATCGATGTTGGCTGCGATGATATGCGACTCCTTCGAGAGGTTCGAGGCGCGACGAATCACATAGTTGCGGCGGGGTTCGATTGCCGCGATGGCGTAGTCGCCCTCCTCCTCGGCTTCGCACAATACCACATCGCCTACCACTACGGGGTTGGTGGAGCGTACCCCCTTTAGGCGCAGACGGCCGCGAATACGGCAGCGCACCACCTCCCCCTCGGGGGTCAAGACTTCGTACCAACTTCCCGTGGCCCGAATAACGGTTCCCTTCAACCTATTTTCCATCCTTTGTTTGCTTTATTGTTTGAACCTCACCCTCGCTCTTCGCTTCAACTTCGGGGATCCACTCCTCGAGGTCGGCCCCCTCCAATACCTTTTCCAGGTGAGGCATGACCACCTCGGCCACGCGGCAGACGGGGTAGTAGGTGTGTGAGCGGGCGAAGGCCTCCTTCTCCACCAGATTCAGCGTGCGATTCAGGGCCCCGAAGGCGGTGTAGAGGGCGCTGAGAAGGAGCAACCACTTGGTCAGCGAGATTAGGATGCCGAACAAAATATCTAAAAGGCCGAGTCCGGCAAATTGAAAGAGCTTGCGCAGGAGGCGACCCAAGAGGGCAACACCGATCAGTGTTACCAAAGCCACCACAATAAAGCCTCCCGCTGTTTGCCAACTTTCACCCAAATGGAGCAGCCGGCCCGCCTCCTGGCCGTAGTGGGCTGCCAGGTAGAGGCTCAGGAGGATTCCGGCCAGTGATCCGAGTTGCAGGATCACTCCGCGTCGCCACCCCGAGATCACAGCCCACAGGGCTACCAGCAGGGTTACGATATCAAAAAAGTTTACTTCGCTTGGATTCATACCTTACAAAGGTACAAAATAATTCAAAATTCAAAATTCAAAATTCACAATTATTTGCTACCTTTGCTCAAACTAACGCTCTTTTGCCTATGAACTTGACAAAATACGAACGCCGTGCAAGCCACGAGGTGCGCATCGGCGAGGAGGTGATTGGCGGCAATCGCCCTATTTTGGCGCAGTCGATGACCAATACCGATACAAACGATACGGTCGCCTCGGTCGAGCAGATCAAGCGCATCGACCGCGTGGGGGGGCGCATTGTCCGCCTGACTGCCCAAGGACGCAAGGAGGGGGAGAACCTCGGGCCGATTGTGGCCCGCCTGCGCGAGGAGGGGCATCGCACGGCTCTGGTGGCCGATATTCACTTCCTTCCCGAGGTGGCGGCCGTGGCGGCACAGTATGTCGACAAGGTGCGCATCAATCCCGGAAATTACCGCCTTGACCGTGGCGACCTGGAGCGACTGATTGCCCAATGCCGTGAGCGAGGGGTGGCCCTGCGTATTGGGGTGAACCACGGCTCGCTCGCGAAGCGTATCTTCGACGAGTGGGGCGATACGCCCGAGGGGATGGTGGCCGCTGCCATGGAGTTTTTGCACATCTGTAAGCGCGAAGCCTTCGATCAGGTGGTGGTCTCGATGAAGTCGAGCAACACGCGTGTGATGGTGGCTGCCTACCGCCTGCTGGTCAAGGCGATGGAGGAGGCCGGGATGACCTACCCGATTCACCTCGGGGTCACCGAGGCGGGCAACGGCCTCGAGGGGCGCATCAAGAGTGCCGTGGGCATCGGAGCCCTTTTGGCTGATGGTATTGGCGACACGATCCGTGTCTCGCTTACCGAGGCCCCCGAAAACGAGATTCCCGTAGCCGAGGCTCTGATCCGCCACTTTGCTCACCGACGGGGCGAATTTCCGATCTTATCTCCCGAGAATTACTCCCCCTATCAATACAAACCTCGTTCGGAGGTTTCTACTCCGGTGGTGCATAGTGAAGATCTGACGGGCTTCGAGGTCATGGAGGCCTGCTCCGAGAACCCCACGGCGGAGTTGCGTGCTGCGATTCTGAATCGCGAGGATCGCAAGCCCGTGGTGGTGAAGCGTCGCTACGAGGGCGACGAGGAGCAGGTGGCGCTGGCTGCGGCGGCCGACTTGGGGCTACTCTTCTTGGATGGCCTGGCCGATGGTATTTGGATCGAGGCCCCCTCGCTTACCGAGGAGCAGATCAAGAGGATCGAGCTGATGATTCTCCAGGCGGCTCGAGTGCGCTTCTCGCATACGGAGTACATCGCCTGCCCGAGTTGCGGCCGCACGCTCTACGACATTGAGCAAACCTTGGCTACCATCAAGTCGCGCACCTCGCACCTGAAAAACCTCAAGATCGGGGTGATGGGGTGCATCGTCAATGGCCCGGGCGAGATGGCCGATGCCGACTACGGCTATGTGGGGGCGGCTCCCGGCCGCATTACCCTCTACAAGGGGCGCACGGTGGTGGAAAAGAATATCCCTCAGGAGGAGGCCCTCGACCACCTGATCGCCCTGATCAAGTCCCATGGCGATTGGCAGGAGGAGTCGGCCGAGTAGCCCCGTAGGATAAGAGAAAGAGCACAAAAAATGCGAACCCCACATGGCGTTCGCATTTTTTTGTTGTCTATTTCAAGACTACTTTTTGGTACCGTAGGCCAAGTCGCCGGCGTCACCGATGCCCGGAACGATGTAGTTTTTCGAGGTGAGCTCCTCGTCGAGGGCAGCCGTCCAGATGGTGGTCTTTTCGCCCGACATGTGGCGCTTCACATAGTCCACCCCCTGCTCCGACGAGATCACCGCAGCCACATGGGTGTGGGCGGGCTCACCGCAACGCTCCACCAAGGCCTCGTAGGCCAGCACGAGCGAGGCACCCGTGGCCAGCATCGGATCGACCAGGAGCAGCGTCTTGCCCTCCAGCGACGGGCCCGAGACATACTCCAAGGCGATGGTCATCGTATTGTCCTTGTGGTTCTTGCGGTAGGCTCCGATGAAGGCGTTCTGCGCATTGTCGAAGTAGTTCAGAAAACCCTGGTGGAAGGGAAGACCGGCACGCAGCACCGTAGCGATCACCAACTCGTCGTTGATCATCTCGATCACCGCCTCGCCCAGCGGGGTGGTGACGGTTTTCGGGGCGTAGTTCAGTTCGCGCGAGATCTCGAGGGCCATCACCTCGCCGATGCGCTCCAGGTTGCGGCGGAAACGCATCGAATCGCCCTGAATCTGTCGGTCGCGAATCTCGGCCAAGAATTTGTTGAGGATACTCTTTTCGCTATTTAATACATTGACTTTCATTTCCTTTCGTTTTTTAGTTAGTACAAAAAGTTATTGAAGGGGTAGCGTCCGGCGTGGATCTCGCGCACCATGCCGTAGAGATCCGAACGGAACTTCTCGATGTTGGTCTTTTCGAGGGCCGAGAGGAAGATGCAAGGGGTATTGGCCTTGGCGATCCAACTCTTCTTCAGGTCGTCGAGCGAGAGGTTTTCGCGCGTGATGGGGGTGAGGTCGTCCTCCTCTTTTTTAATATAGGTATAGGCATCCACCTTGTTGAAGACCAAAAAGACGGGTTTATCCCCCGCGCCAATCTCCTGCAGGGTCTGCTTCACCACGGCGATCTGATCCTCGAATTGGGGGTGCGAGATGTCGACCACATGCAGCAGCAGGTCGGCTTCGCGTACCTCGTCGAGGGTCGATTTGAACGACTCGACCAACTCGGTGGGCAACTTGCGGATGAAGCCCACGGTGTCGGAGAGCAGGAAGGGCAGGTTGTCGAAGACCACCTTGCGCACCGTGGTGTCGAGGGTAGCGAAGAGTTTGTTCTCGGCGAAGACCTCGCTCTTCGAGAGGAGGTTCATCAGGGTCGATTTACCTACGTTCGTATAACCCACCAGGGCCACACGCACCAGAGAGCCTCGGTTTGAACGCTGCACGGCCATCTGGCGGTCGATCTTCTTGAGATCCTCCTTGAGTTTTGTGATGCGGCCACGCACAATACGGCGGTCGGTCTCGATCTCGCGCTCACCGGCACCGCCACGGGTTCCCGTGCCACCACGCTGACGCTCCAGGTGGGTCCACATACCCGCCAGGCGGGGCAACATATACTCGTAGTTGGCCAACTGCACCTGGGTCTTGGCATAGGCCGTCTGGGCGCGTTGCAGGAAGATGTCCAGGATCAGTCGCGTGCGGTCCAGCAGGCGGCAGGGCATGGCTTGTTCGATGTTGCGGGTTTGCGAGGGGGAGAGCTCGTCGTCGAAGATCACCACGTCGATCTCGTGCTCCTTGCAGTAGACCGAGATCTCCTCCAACTTACCCGGGCCTACATAGATGCGCGACGAGGGCTGGGGCAGACGCTGGGTGAAGCGTCGGACGGTCTCGATATGGGCCGTCTCGGCCAGGAACTCCAATTCGTCGAGAAACTCCTCGGCCTGGCGTGGATCCTGACCATCGCGAATCACGGCCACCAACACCGCGCGGTCGGGGCGGTCATCCACGGTCGGAAAACCTTTCTCTTTCTGTTCTTTATTTTGTGCTTTTTCGCTCATTTCGATTTTTGGGTAATCATCGTTCTTTGGTGTGGGCGATTCAAAAAAAAGGTATCCCGCAAATAGGATACCTTGAAATTGAGCCTTAGACTCAATTTAGTTCTGGATGCGGAACTCAACGGGCAGGGTGTACTTCACACGCACCGTCTGGTTACGCTGCTTGCCGGGGGTCCACTTGGGCGACTGGTTCAGCACGCGGATGGCCTCCTCCGAAAGCGAACGGTCGGGCGTCTGCAACACGACGATGTTCGTCAAGCTGCCGTCGCGCTCGATAACGAACTGCAATACCACACGGCCGGCGATACCGTTCTCCTGGGCGATCTGCGGGTAGCGTACCTTGCTCTGTACCCAGTTGCGGAAGTCCATCAGCGTACCACCCTTGAACGAGGGCATGGTCTCTACGGTCAAGAAGGGCTCATCGTCCTGGATCTCCTCCTCCTCAACCTCAACCTCCTGGATAATCTCGGTATCCTCGTCGAAGTCGGCAAACTCTACCTCGGTGGTGATCTTGGTGTCGTTCTTTACGATCGAGAGCATGTCGGCGATCACCTTCATCTCGGTCTTCTTGGGAGCCTCGGGCGGCTTCTGATCCTGACGGGTAACCTCCATCATCTCCTCCTCGACAACGATTACCTCCTGATCAATCTGCTCAATGCGGTGCTCCTTGGGAGTGTAGGCAAATGCACCGATTACCAATGCCAGCGAAATCACCAAACCGATTTCGAGCAACAAACCACGCTTGTTCTGCAGGTCTGCTTTGGGTGTTTTTTTCAGTTCCATTATTCTAATTTTTCTAAATTTTATAGCCTTGAATTTAGGATTTCTCTCTCCGCATAAGCATAATTGGGGCTTATACACTGACAAATATAGGGAGAAAATTTCAAAAATGAACCAAAAGAGAGAAAAAATCTTTATTTTTTGTCTACTTTTGCCCCTGTAAACCCGATTTTTGAACGATATGCAACCTTTTCGACCCCTTTTTGGTCTTACGTTGAGTGAACTTTCGACGGTGGCTGCCGACCTCGGTCTGCCCCGTTTTGCTGCGCGACAGATGGCGCGTTGGCTCTATGTGAAACGGGTCGATTCGATTGATGCGATGACCGACATCTCGGCCGCCAACCGCGAGCGGTTGAAGGAGCTCTTTGTCATCGGACGAAGCGAAAATCGGGGGGTCTCGACCTCGGTGGACGGTACCAAAAAGTATCTTTACGCCACCTCCGAGGGGGCCTTTATCGAGTCCGCCTACATCCCCGACGGGGAGCGAGCCACGCTCTGCGTCTCGTCGCAGGCGGGGTGTCGCATGGGGTGTCGCTTCTGTGCCACCGGTCGCCAGGGCTTACAGCACTCGCTCTCGACCACCGAGATCCTCAACCAGATCGCCTCGTTACCTGAATTCGAGCAACTTACGAATCTGGTTTTTATGGGGATGGGCGAACCGTTGGACAACCTCGATAATGTGCTGCGGGCGTTGGAGATCCTAACGGCGGAGTGGGGCTTCGGTTGGTCGCCCACGCGCATCACGGTATCGACGGCCGGAGTGGCCAAGGCGCTCGACCGCTTCCTCTCCGAGTCGAAGGTGCACCTTGCGGTCAGCCTGCACAACCCCTTCCACGAGGAGCGCATCGAGATCATGCCGATCGAGAAGGCTTGGACAATCCGCGAGGTGTGCGATATTCTGCGCCGCTACGACTTCACGCACCAACGCCGCGTTTCGTTCGAGTACATCGTCCTGAAGGGGATGAACGACTCGCCGCGTCACATCAAAGAGCTCTGTCGTCTGCTGGACGGCATCAAGTGTCGCATCAACCTGATCCGCTTCCACAAGATCCCGTCGTCGCCCTACTTCTCGCCCGATGCCGAGGCGATGATCCGTTTTCGTGATACGTTGACAGCCAAAGGAATACAGACCACTATTCGGGCCTCGCGTGGCGAGGATATCCAGGCGGCCTGTGGACTCCTCTCGACCGAAAAAACGAAGTCCGACCCCGGCTCCTCCCGATGAAATCCCCTGTAATTCCTAACGCCTAATTCCTCATTCAGATGCACCTGATTACGAAATATTTTCCCGAACTGACCGCGGAGCAGATCGAACGCTTTTCGCGCTTGGAGGCCCTCTATACGGAGTGGAATGCCAAGATCAATGTCATCTCGCGCAAGGATATGGATCAACTCTACCTGCGTCATGTCCTCCACTCGCTCTCGATTGCCAAGGTGTGCCGCTTCGAGGCGGGGGCCCGCATCCTCGATGTGGGGTGTGGAGGAGGTTTTCCGTCGATTCCATTGGCGATCCTCTTCCCCGAGGCCCACTTCACGGCGGCCGACTCGATCGGCAAGAAGATCAAGGTGGTCGAGGGGGTCTCCACGGCTCTCGGCCTAAAGAATGTGATCCCGCATTGGGGGCGTGTCGAGGAGTTGCCACACCGTTACGACTATGTGATTTCGCGTGCTGTGACCGAAATGCCCCGCTTCGTGGGTTGGATCTGGGAGAAGATTGAACGCGGTCAAAAGGGTACGCTGCCGAATGGTATCCTCTATCTGAAGGGGGGCGATTTGGCCGAGGAGTTGGCACTCACGCGCAAGCGATGGACCCTCTACGAGATCCCTGCCTTCTTCGAAGAGGAGTTCTTCGAGACCAAAAAGGTGGTCTATACGCAGAAATAGCCCTGCGAGTTATAAAAAAGGGAACGATTTTCAAGATCGTTCCCTTTTTTATTTGCGGCCGCAGGAGAGACCTTTTAGCCCTTGTGCTTGAAGCGCGAGGGGGAGGTGCCCGTGTGCTGTTTGAAGTACTTGCCGAAGAAGGATTGGGTGCTGAAATTCAGGTGGTGGGCGATCTCCTGGATACTCATGCCCGAGTACTTCAAGAGGTTTTTGGCCTCCAGAATCACCGACTCGTCGATCCAACGGGCGGCCGTCTTGCCCGAGACCTCCTTGACGATCGAGGAGAGGTATTTGGGGGTGATGTTGAGTTGTTTGGCGTAGAACCCCACATTCCTTTCACGCTTGTTGTACTGCTGCAAAAGATTCGAAAACTCCTCGAAGATCGCCTCGCCACGACCTTTGGTGCGCGTAGCGGGTCGCTCGCGTTGGTTCAGCTCCGTGATGATGTAGAAGGCCGTGGTGAAGAGTGAGCGGACAATTTCGTGGCGATAGCGCTCCTTGTCGCTCTGCAGGAGGGTCTTGACGAGTTGGAAGACTTGGCGAATCTCGGCCACATCCTGAGCCGTAACGGGTAGGATGGGGTCTTTGCCGAAACGCATGTAGACCGGCAGCGACGTGGCCAAATCAACCTGGATCTCATTGACAAACGACTTCGAAAAGGCGAGGATATAGGCCATTCCATCTGCGGAGAACTCCTTCAGATCGACAATCGAGTCGGGGGTGAAGAAGACTACGTTGTTGGGTTGGATCGTGTAGTCGGTCATGTTGAGCGAAACGGTCGCCCGGCCACTCATCAGGATAATGGCCACGAAGCCATCCACCGAGATCGGCTTCTGGAATACCGTATGGTAATTTTGCGAGTTGATGGTCGTGATCACCAAGTCGTTCGAGAGGTAGCTCACGTCGCTCATTCCCGACTTGATGCGGGCAATCGAGATCTTGTCGGGGGCTCCTTCGCTCTTTCCTCTTCTCTTTTTTACTGCAGCGTCCATGGTAGTAGATATAAATATTGAGGTTTGTTCACTTTTCTTGCTTGGTCTATGCCTCCACCTTCGGGCAGCGGATGCGTAACTCTCCGGGCAGACACTCGATGTGGAGCGGGAATTCGGCTCCGGGCTGTCCGTCCACATCGGTCGGTTCGTTCAGGGTCGATTCAATCTCGAGGCTCTGCACCCGAAGGCGGTGTACAACCCGCGGATTGCCCCCCAGCAGGTAGTGGCCCATGGCGAGGGTCGAGGTGATGAGGTTGCGTTTTTCGACCATCACCACATCGAACAGGCCGTCGCGTACGCTCGAATGGCGTGCCAGATGGAATCCTCCGGCCGTCTCGCCGTTGAATACCAGCACCATCAGCGAGTTCAGGTCGAAGGAGCGGCCATCAGCCACCACCTTTAGAGGTACGGCATGCATGGCACGGAACTCCTTGACCCCCTCGATCAGGTAGGCCAACTTGCCGATGCGGTGCTTGCGCTCGTTGGGGGTGCGTTGAGAGGTGGTCGTAAAGATCCCGAAGCTGAAGATGTTGACGAAATAGAGCCCATTGACGCGACCGCAGTCGATCGGGGTCTCCTCGCCCAGGATAATCTGCCGGGCTGCCTCCAAAGGGTCGTGCGACATGCCGAGGGCCTTGGCAAAATCGTTGGCCGTGCCGGCAGGAAGGATGCCGAGCGGCAGGTTAAGGCCCGCCTGCTTCATGCGGTTGACGACGTAGTTCACCGTGCCGTCTCCTCCCGCTACCACGATTAGCTCCGGAGTCTCGCCCCCATCAAAGGGGGTGTGGGCGAAGTCGATTTCGCGAGGGGTCAGCCGATAGTCGTAGCTGCGGAAAACAGCCACGAGGCGATCGAGGTTCTTCCCAATGCGTCCGCGTCCCGACTCGGGATTATATAGTAATAGTGCACTTTTCATTCGCAATGTGCTGTTTGTCTATTTCAGGATCAACTCTTCCATGGCCGGCGAAAGGTGGCAGATCATCGGATCACCCTCCTTTTCGGGGGCCAAAATCAGGAGCACCGGCCACTCGGGGTGCTTCTCCAAAAGGGCCAAACCCTTTTCCTCTCCCAGGGCCATGAACATCGTGGCCATGGCATCGGCTCGGGCGCACTCGTCGGCAACCACCGTGGCCGAGAGCAGGCGCGAGAGGTGGCTCTTTCCGGTGTGGGGGTCGATCGTGTGGGCGATCTTCTGCCCCGAGGGGTCGATATAGAAGCGGCGGTAGTTGCCCGAGGTAGCCAAGGCCCCCCGATGCAGGGCGATGCGCATCTCGTAACTTTGGCCGAGCGGGGCCCCGTCTACCGGTCGTTCGATGCCGATGCGCCAAGGCATCCCTTTGGGATTGACCCCTTGGCAACGCACCTCACCCCCGATATCGACCAGGAAGTTTTCGATACCTCGGTTGAGGAGCTCTTCGGCCACCAGGTCCACCGTATATCCTTTGGCGATGGAGTTGAAGTCGAGCGCCACGCGCGGATCGGCTTTCCAGAGCCTCAAAGCCTTTCCCTCTTGGCGCAGGGCCACCTTGTCGCTTCCAACAAATTGGAGCAACGAATCGAGGTTGGGCGAGGCGATGCCCCGCTTGCCGGCAAAGCCCCAGGCCTTGACCAACGGAGCCACGGTTACATCGTAAGCTCCTCCGCTCAGGGTTGAGATCTCTTGGGATAGACGGAGGTTATAGGCAATGTGGTGATCTACCGAATCGGTCTCTCCGCGATTCAGGCGGCTCAAGAGCGACCCCTCGTCGAAGATCGACATCGAACGCTTCATCTCCTGGTCGATCTCCATGGCTCGACGGTAGAGCTCCTCGCCGGGATCCTCGCTGCATGCCACCAAATGGAGGTTGGTGCCGAGCATTACCCCATCTACAACGAGGTACTCGGCTCGGCGGTTACACCCCGCGATGAGCAACAAAACGCCTAATAAAAAAAATCGGATTGATTTATTCATGCCACAAAGATATAAAAAAAGCGAAGAATCGCACAAAAAAATAACCCCAATCAACCAAAAATGTAACAAAAATGTACCTATTTGGGGCTGTTTTTTGAAAAAAGCACTCAAATAGAAAGAATTAAGGGTGAAAAATGTTGCGATTAGAAAAAAATGTGTACCTTTGCGCCACGCTCTGGCGCGATTCGGTAAGGAGAATGCGTCGTAGAGTGGAACTTTTAAAAACTATTTTAAGATTATGGGTTATTTGACCGCAGAGAAAAAGCAGGAGCTTTTCGGCCAGTACGGCAAGTCTAACACGGATACGGGTTCGCCTGAGAGCCAGATCGCGCTGTTTTCGTACCGTATCAGCCACCTTACGAACCACTTGAAGTCCAACAAGCACGACTTCGGAACGCAGCGCGCCCTGTTGCGCCTCGTTGGTAAGCGTCGCCAGCTGTTGGAGTACCTCAAGGCAGTTGACATTGAGCGTTACCGCGCCATTGTTAAGCAGCTGAACCTGCGTAAGTAATTTTACGCCAGGCTTGGGAAAAAGGGCTCCTTTGGGAGCCCTATTTTTCGGAATTTTATTCACATTTTTGGACGCAATAATTTTATGGAAGAGAAGAAATTGTACAACGCAGTGCGTAAGTACATCACGCTTGCCGATGGTCGCGAGATCATGATCGAGACGGGCAAGCTGGCCAAACAGGCCGACGGTTCGGTGGTAGTGAAGATGGGTGGCACGATGCTGCTCGCAACGGTGGTGGCTGCCAAGGAGGCCAAACCCGACACCGATTTCATGCCCTTGCAGGTAGAGTACAAAGAGAAGTATGCCGCTGCCGGTCGCTACCCGGGCGGTTTCATGAAGCGTGAAGGCAAGGCCAATGATGCCGAGATTTTGGTGGCTCGTTTGGTAGACCGTGCCCTCCGCCCCCTGTTCCCTTCGGATTATCACGCCGAGGTTTATGTAACCGTAAACCTGATCTCGGCTGAGAAGGATATTCAGCCCGATGCCCTGGCCGGTTTGGCTGCATCGTCGGCACTGGCTGTGTCGGACATTCCGTTCGAGGGCCCCATTTCGGAGGTGCGTGTGGTACGCATCGACGGCGAGTATAAGATCAACCCCAACTTCTCGGAGATGGAGCAGGCCGACCTCGATATCATGGTGGCCGGTACGATCGACAACATTCTCATGGTAGAGGGTGAGATGAAGGAGGTCTCGGAGGAGGTGATGCTGGGTGCCATCAAGTTCGCCCACGAGGAGATCAAGAAGCACTGCGCCGTACAGATCGAGCTGATGAAGGAGCTCGGCAAGGATGTAAAGCGTACCTACTGCCACGAGAACAACGATGAGGAGTTGCGTCAGCAGATCATCACCGAGCTCTACGACAAGGCTTATGCCATCGCTACGAGCGGTACGATGAAGCACGAGCGTGAGGATATGTTCAACGCCCTGGAGGCCGAGTTCGCTGCCCGCTTTACGGAGGAGGAGCTCGAGGAGAAGGCTTCGCTGATCCACAAGTATTTCCACGACGATGTACAGAAGAAGGCCATGCGCAACATGATCCTCGACGAGGGCAAGCGTCTGGATGGTCGTAAGACCGACGAGATCCGCCCCATCTGGTGCGAGACCGATTACCTGCCTTGCGCTCACGGTTCGGCTATCTTTACGCGTGGTGAGACCCAGTCGCTCACGACCGTTACGCTCGGTACGAAACTCGACGAGAAGATCAAGGATGAGGTGCTGGTTCAGGGTAGCGAGCAGTTTGTGCTGCACTACAACTTCCCTCCCTTCTCGACCGGTGAGGCCAAGGCTTCGCGTGGCTTGAGCCGTCGCGAGATCGGTCATGGCCACCTGGCTTGGCGTGCCCTGAAGCCCATGGTTCCCGTGGGCGATGAGAACCCCTATGCCGTGCGCGTGGTATCGGATATCCTCGAGTCGAACGGTTCGTCGTCGATGGCTACCGTTTGCGCCGGTACGCTGGCTCTGATGGATGCGGGTGTGAAGCTCAAGAAGCCCGTGTCGGGTATCGCCATGGGTCTGATCTCGGATTCGGCTACGGGTCGCTGGGCTGTGTTGTCGGACATCTTGGGTGATGAGGATCACCTGGGTGACATGGACTTCAAGGTGACGGGTACCGCCGATGGTATCACCGCCACGCAGATGGATATCAAGGTGGACGGCCTCTCGTATGAGGTGCTGGCCAAGGCCCTGGAGCAGGCCCGTGTAGGTCGTCTGCACATCCTCTCGAAACTCACGGAGTGCATTTCGGAGCCTCGTGCCGAGTACAAGCCCTTCGTTCCTCGTCTGGTTCAGATCACCATCCCGCAGGAGTGCATTGGCGCCGTAATCGGCCCGGGTGGTAAGGTGATCCAGGATATCCAGAAGACCACGGGTACGACCATCACCATCACGGAGGACGATAACAAGGGTTATGTAGATATCTTCGGTCAGGATAAGGAGGCTATTGATGCTGCTCTGGCTCGCATCAAGGCCATCGTGGCTCAGCCCGAGGTGGGTGAGACCTACAAGGGTAAGATCCGTTCGATCGTTTCGTTCGGTGCCTTCGTAGAGATTCTGCCCGGCAAGGATGCCCTGCTCCACATCTCGGAGATCGACTACAAGCGTTTCGAGACGATGGAGGAGACCGGCCTGAAGGAGGGTGACGAGATCGAGGTGAAGCTCATCGGCGTAGATGCCAAGACCGGCAAGCTGAAGCTTTCGCACAAGGTTTTGCTCCCCAAACCCGAGGGTTATGTAGAGCGTGAGCGCCGTCCCCGTCCCGAGCGTGGCGAGCGTCGTCGCGACCACAAGGAGTAGGCTTTTCCCCTCTTTGTCCGGCCTATAGAGCCGGCGGAGTTGAAAAAATGGCTATTTTGCGCAAAACGAGGTGTTTTTTCACCTCGTTTTCGCTTTTATTTCAAAATATATAACTATATTTGCAGTGTCCCGGACCAGCCTTACGAAAATTAAGGGTAGGAAGGGATGAAAGAGAAGAAAACAAGCAATAATAAACACAATTAAAACCAAAAACAATTATGAAAAACATCATGAAATTGAGCTTCGTGCTCGTGGCTGCAGCCCTGGTATTCTCGAGCTGCAACTGCTTCAAGAAGATGGCCAAGAATCGTGAGGACATTCAGGTAACCTGCACGCCCGAGGTTCTGGAGCTGGTTAATGGTACGGTTGCTGCCGACATCAGCGTATCGATTCCTGCCAAGTATTTCAACGCAAAGGCCGTTGTAAAGGTAACGCCCGTAATCGTATTCGAGGGTGGCGAGGTTGCCGGTGCTCCCAAGTACTTCCAGGGTGAGAAGGTAGACGAGAACTACACGGTGGTTGCCAAGAAGGCTGACGGTGTTTACACGCTGCACGCCGAGTTCCCCTACGATGAGCGTATGAAGCAGAGCGAGCTTCAGGTTCGCGCCGAGATCAAGTGCCCGAAGGGTGGTTGCAAGGAGCTGACGCTCGTAAACCTCAACACGGGTGCTGTAGCTACCGCTGAGGAGATGGCCGTAATGGTACAGGACAACGCCGAGGCTTTGGCTCTGCGTAAGACCTTTGGTCTGGTGGTAGCTCAGGGTGTGAATGTGCTCCAGGGTGACCTGAACTTCTCGACCGTGATGATCCCCATGCCCAACAACTACAAGCGTGTAACGACCGAGGTGGTGAAGGTAGACATCGTTTACGACATCAACAACTCGAAGGTTTCGAAGGTGGCTGTGAAGGGTCTTGACGGCTTCAAGAGCGATGTAGATGCCAAGTTGCAGAACGATCGCGCTACGCAGCACCTCACGGTGAAGGGTTACGCTTCGCCCGATGGTCCCGAGAAGTTCAACGACAAGCTCTCGAAGGCTCGTTCGGAGTCGGGTAAGAAGGCTCTGGAGAAGCTCCTGAAGGATTCGGGTCTCGAGGTAGACGCTGCCGCTTATGGTGAGGACTGGGAAGGTCTGAAGGAGCTGGTTGCCGCTTCGGATATCAAGGACAAGAACCTCATTCTCCAGGTGCTGGGTCTCTACAGCTCGTCGGCACAGCGCGAGGCTGAGATCAAGAACATGGCTTCGGTATTCGCCGAGCTGAAGAGCGAGGTGCTGCCCAAGCTGCGTCGTTCGCAGGTGGTGAACTCGACCGACCTGATGGGTAAGACCGACGAGGAGATCATGGCTCTGATCAACGCCAACGATTTCAACGCCCTGAACAACGAGGAGCTCCTCTACGCTGCCGAGAGCCTGATTACCAACGGTGAGCAGAAGGTGGCTACGCTGAACCACACCGCTCAGAAGTACAACGACCTGCGTGCCTACAACAACCTGGGTATCGCCCTGTCGGAGGTTGGTCAGCAGGAGGCTTCGCTGAAGGCCTTCGAGAAGGCTGCTCAGCTTGGCTCGACCAACAGCACCATCTCGAGCAACTTGGCTCTGTCGAACATGGCCAACGGCAAGATGGCCGAGGCTGACAAGTACCTCCAGGCAGCTGAGAGCGAGACCAAGGCTATGGCTGCTGCTGTGAAGGGTGACTACTCGTCGGCTGCCAAGCAGCTCGAGGGCACCAACGCCGCTATCGCCTACATCATGAACAAGGATTACACCGCTGCCAAGAACGCCATCGCCAAGGATAACTCGGCCGATGCCGACTACCTGCGTGCCGTAATCGCCAAGAAGGAGGGTGACGTGGCTACTGCCAAGGCTCAGCTCAACAGCGCTGTGGCTAAGAACCCCGCTCTGGCTCAGAAGGCCGCTTCGGATGTAAACTTGAAGGGCCTCGAGTAATCGACCCCAAGGCATAAGGAGCTCTCCAAAAGGCTCCATTACAGACCACGGATCTCGCAAGGGATCCGTGGTCTTTTTTTGAGGACGGGGGGGGAGATGATTGACAATTCACAATTTTTCCTTTTCGCAGTCATTGCGAGGAGCGAAGCGACGTGGCAATCTCCCGAGCAGTGGGCAAGCGGCACCCCTCCGCACCGCGTCATGGCGAGGAGGGCGTAAGCCCGACGTGGCCATCTTTTTATCGGGGAATCATCTCTGTGAATAGTCGCCCATAAAAAGATCCCCACGCTCACTCATGCTCCCTCGGGATGACGCTGCGGGGAGATAAAAAAATGCTCCCCAATTTTGGGGAGCATTTTGCTCTTTGGATTCTCTATTGTTTCGATGGCAACCCCAGCATCCTATTGCTCGATGGGGCGCAGTTGTAGGGCGAAGCCTCCGCCCGGGGCCATGAGGATGTCGATTTTGTCGTTGGCACTTACCTCCGACTTTTCGATCACATAGTCGGTGGGGTAACTCTCCCAGCCGGCTTTCTCGCCATCGCGGTAGAGGGTGGCCTCATAGCGGCGGCCTTGCTCCAGGAAGTCGAACGAGAGGGTTACGCTGCGCGCTTGGCCATCGGTAATGCCACCCACATACCAATTCTCGGAGTACTTGTCGCGGCGGGCCGTTACGACATAATCGCCGATCTCGGCCTCCAGACAGCGGGTGGTAGCCCAATCCACCGGTACATCGCGAATAAATTGCAGGGCATCGTCGTGCTGGCGGTAGTTGTCGGGGAGGTCTGCAGCCATCTGAATCGGGCTGTAGAAGACCACATATTGGGCAAGCTGGTGTGCCAGGGTCGAATTGACAAAGTACTTGTAGTCGTAGTCGGGATTCACCTTGCCATTGGCCGTGGAGGCCGCCTTGTTGATCGTGTTGTGGTAACGCAGGTCGAAGATGCCGGGGGTGAAGTCCATGGCTCCGGCCACGTTGCGTGTGAAGGGGAGCGTCGGGTTGTGGTCGATCGAGTTGCCCGAGTTCCAGGCCTGCCACTCCTGCCCGCGCATGCCTTCGGCACTCATCAGGTTCGGATAGGTGCGGCAGATGCCGGTCGAATGGATCGGTTCGTGGATGTCGATGCAGAGTTTGTGGGCAGCCCCCTCCACCACCGTACGGTTGTAGTGGTCTACCATCCAGCGGTCGTAGTGTTTGTGGCCCGCAATGCGCCCCACATAGCCGGTCTTGACGCTGTTTACTCCGTGCTTTTCGTAGTAGGCAAAGGCGTCACTCATCTGCTCCTCGTAGTTGGCGACGTTGGCGTAGGTCTCGTGGTGGCCGATCAGCTCCACCCCTTTCGATTCGGCATAGCGGGCCAGTTCCTCCATGTCGAAGTCGGGATAGGGGGTCGAGTAGTCGAACCGCTCGCCACGGCCCCAGCCCACATTCCAGCCCTCGACCAACACCCCGCCAAAGCCATTCTCGGCGGCAAAGTCGATGTAGCGCTTTACGTTCTCGGTGGAGGCGCAGTGGGGGTAGGCCCCATCACGATCCCAGATCGAGACTTTGAGGTGCATCTCCCACCAAACCCCGACATACTTCATCGGCTTGATCCAGGAGGTGTCCCCCAATTTGCAGGGCTCGTTGAGATTCAGCACCAGGGTGGACTCCACGAGCGAGCCGGCGCGGTCGCCCACGATGACTGTGCGCCAAGGGGTCGAGAAGGGGAGCTCCACTTCGCTCTTCACGCCCTCATCGCCGGCGAGAGCCGAGGTGAAGCAGGCGCGTTCGTTCTCCCAACTCAAGGCCATGCCGGGGTAGTGCCACAGAGCTGCCTCGTGGATGGCGAGGTGGTTGCCCGTTGCCGTACTCTTCATTGCCACGGGGGTCGATACTCCGCAAGGCATCAGGCCGCGCACCCGGCCGGCCGACTGTTGCATGGTCTCGGGGGTGATTTCGCTCAGGCGGGTGTGCATGTAGTCGAACTCGGCATCATCGTCGCTTCCGGCCATCCAGTGGGCCAGGTAGTCGTCGCCCATGCGAAACTCGGTGCGCTCGCCCGTGATGGCCGCCTTGCCCTCTCCGGGTAGGAGATAGCGCAGGCCCATGCCATCGTTGAAGAGGCGTATCTCGATGCGGAGTTCCTCGCCTTCGGGGGCCTTCAGTGTAGCCGTCAGGCTGTTGTAGTGGTTGCGAATTTCGGCAAACTGCCCCCACACGGGCTCCCAAGTCTCATCGTAGGAGCTCTTCTCCACCCCCACAAGGGTGAGACCTGTGGTGAAATCGTTCTCCGTGGTGGTAAGTCCCAAGCGCGAGAGGGGAATCAACTCCTCGCCATCGAAGGTGAGCGAGTAGGCGGGTTCTCCCGCTTCGGTGAGCGAAAAATAGAGTTTCGTGCGGCCATCGGGCGAGGCAATCTTGCTCTTGGCTCCGTGGCAACCCACCAATAGCAGAAGGGTGGTCAACCGGGTGATAACTTTATTCATTTGTGATACTAGTCTTTGCCCGAGAAAGGTTTCCCGGGTGTGGTTTCGTTCTTTTGGGGGAGCATGGACCATAATTGACCCGCTTTTGTAGGCCCTCCGCTCAACAAAGATACTGATTTTGGCTTAAAAAACAACACCTTTCACCTCTTTTCTCCTTGTAGGGACTCTTCTGTGGCTCTATCCTTGGGTGGGAGGGTGAAAAAGTTTCTACAATATCGGCTTTGCCCGATATTGTAGAAACACATTTCGTCATTGCGAACTTTTGCATTTTAGGGGCTATCGGAAAGCGCAGAGAAATCATGCAAAAGTGTGGCAATCTACCGCTTA
>CAJGDL010000001.1 GCA_904502075.1 uncultured Alistipes sp. | reverse complement strand
GTAGTAGATTTGTCTTCGTAAACAGGAAAAAGACTCTGTTCGGATAAACCGTGAGGGTCGGAAAAATCAGAGAGTGCAATGAAAAATACAACAGATCACATGCCGGAGTTGACGCGCGGCGAGGAGGAGGTGATGCAGATCCTTTGGGAGTTGGGCGCGGGGTCGGTCAACGAGATTATTGCCCGCATGCGCGAGCCCAAACCCAAGTATACGACGGTGGCCACCTTTGTCAAGATTTTGGAGAACAAGGGATTTGTGGGCCACGAGGTGGCGGGCAAAGGCTTTCGCTACTTCCCGTTGGTGGAGCGAGAGCACTATGCGGGACGGAATCTGCGCTCGATGCTCTCGACCTACTTCGGAGGCTCGCTCTCGCAACTCGTGTCGTTCTTCTCACAGCACGAAGATATTTCGCATGAGGAGATGTCCGAGATCCTCGAGATCATGGAAAAAGTAAAGAAGCATTAGAAACACCTCTTCCCATTCCCTAAATCGGATCAAAATGAAACCTTTGCTCGAAATGGTTGCGGTCGCCGGACTGCTTTTTATTGGTTATGCCTGGCTTTTGGAGCGGCGGGTCGATTTTCGCTGGTGCCGCCGCTACCTTACACTGCTCCCGCTGTTGTCGGTGGTGATCCCGCTCCTGCAAATTCCCTTGTGGCCGGGCCGGATGGTGGTGCTTGCCCCTTTGGCGGAAGTGCCGCATGCCGAGGCGGTTGTTGAGACTGCCCCCGAGGCCGCGACTTTCGGTTGGGTGGAGGCCTTCGGACTCCTCTATGGCGCAGGGGTGCTCCTGCTCTTGGGGTTGATGGCCTACCAGGTGTGGAAGATCAGCCTGCTGGAGCGCGGGGCGGAGATCGAGACCTGGCGGGGGATTCGTGTGGTGCGCACCTCGACCCCCATTGCCTCCTTCTCGTTCTTCGGCACGGTCTATCTCTCGGCTTCGACCCCCGAGGAGGAGTTGTTGGTGATCCTTCGGCACGAAGAGAGCCACATCCGCCATCGCCACTCCCACGAACGCCTTTGGATGGAGCTTTGGAGGGCCCTGCTGTGGTGGAACCCCTTTATTTGGTTGGCATTCCGTCGATTAACCGAAGTACAAGAGTTTGAGGCTGACCACGATGTGCTGGCCTCCGGTGAGAGAGCCGATCGCTATATTCAGATTATTTTCAAGCAACTTTTTGGCTATAGTCCGGACATTGCCAACGGGTTGCGTAATTCACTAACAAAAAAACGATTCCAAATGATGACACAGAAGAATGTAAGCCGTTATACGCGGCTTCGCGCGGCAGCCACGCTGTCGCTGGTTATGGCCCTGGTGGTAGCCTTTGGCTCTACAGCCCGCGCAACCCAATTTGAAGCGCCTTCGAATCCGATGCCGACCCCCGAGGTTGCTGTTTCCGAGTACCGAGGTGTGGTAACCGATGTGGCCGGTAATCCGATCATGGGTGCCGTGGTGCGCAGTGGTGAGCGCGGTGTGGTAACCAATGCCGAGGGGCGATTTGACCTCCGGGTGGCCTCGGGCAGTGAAGGTGAAGTGGTGATGGTGGGTTACGACCGCCTGACATTCCAATTCCTCGACGATACGGAGTTGGTGCTGAAACTCCGTAAAGAGCAGCCCGTGGAGCAGACACAGCCGATGCTCTCGGCCGAGAAGATGCCCTCGTTTCAGGGCGGAGGGCTCCGAGAATTTCAGGTTTGGGTGGCCGAAAACATGAAGTATCCCCAGGAGGCCATAGCCAAGAAGATCTCGGGGCGCGTGCTGGTGCAGTTTGTGATCAACGAGGAGGGTGCGGTGACCGAGGTCAAGGTCTTACAGAGCCCCCACGCCCTATTGAGCAGCGAGGCTATCCGCGTGGTGAGCTCTTCGCCCCGCTGGGAGCCCGGCATGCAGAAGGGACAAAAGGTCTCGGTGCGTTATGTGCTCCCCTTGATATTCAACCTCTAAAGCGAGGGCCTGGTTTATCGCAGATTTCTTTAGGTTGGGTTTTGCCCAACCTAAAGTTTTATTATCTTTGTTCTATGAAGAAGATCGTTATTGCTTGTGATTCGTTCAAAGGGTCACTCTCGTCGCGCGAGGTCGCCGAGGCTCTGGCTGCGGGGATTCGCGAGGCGGATCCTCATTGCGAGGTGCACTCCATCCCCCTGGCCGATGGAGGCGAGGGGACCCTCGAGGCCCTGGTCGAGGGGCTTGGGGGGCGCTATGTTGAGGTGGAGGTGAGCGATCCGTTGGGTCGCCCCATTCGGGCTTGTTATGGTCGGGTCGATGGGGGTGAAACGGCCGTGGTGGAGTTGGCTCGGGCAAACGGCCTGACACTCCTGTCCCCCGAGGAGCGTGATCCGTGGCGGGCTACTACCTACGGCTTTGGCGAACTGATTGCCCACGCTCTTCGCTCCGGATGCCGACGGCTGGTGCTCGGCATCGGAGGCAGTGCCACGAACGATGGCGGGGTGGGGATGTTGCGCGCCCTCGGATTTCGATTTTTGGATGCTGCGGGCAGCGAATTGATTGGCGGAGGAGAAGTGCTTGAAGCGATCGAAAAAATAGATGCCTCGCAGTGCTTGAGCGAGTTGCAGGGGGTGGAGATCCGCGTGGCGTGCGATGTGCACAATCCGCTCTGCGGTGCCCAGGGGGCTGCCGCAGTCTATGGCCCGCAGAAGGGGGCCGATCCCGCGCTGGTGGAGCGGTTGGATCGCGGACTTCGCCACTTCGCCGTGGTGGTTGAGCACTACAATGGCAGGCAGATGGCCGACCTCCCGGGAGCGGGTGCTGCCGGTGGGGTGGGGGGTGCCTTGGTGGCGCTGTTGGGTGCCCGCCTGGAGCGCGGCATCGAGTGGCTGTTGCAGATGCTGCGTTTTGAGTCGCAGATCGAGGGGGCCGATTGCATCATTACGGGCGAGGGGTGTATCGACCGTCAGACCCTGATGGGCAAACTCCCGATGGGGGTGTTGCAGGTGGCCCGACGAATGAAGATCCCGTGCATCGCCCTGGCGGGCCGTGTCGAACTTTGTAAAGAGCTTCTTGAGAGTGGTTTTGCGCAGATCTGTGGGGTAACTCCCGAGGGCCAACCCCTCTCGGAGGCGATGCGCTCGGAGGTGGCGCGTGAAAATTTGCGCCGAGCCATCCACGGCATTTTAGCGAGCGATCGGACGACGTAGAAAAATCAGCGGGGTCTCCTTTATGGGACCCCGCTGGTGGTTATATAGGGTATGCCATGGGCACTACTCGCTCTTGAAGAGGTCGATCTCGCCTCGCTCCACCTTGCCATAGAGGGCGGCGAGTTCTCCAATTGCCGGGGAGATCAGGGCCAGCGTATCGCTCACGGGCGACTTCTCTCCCTCGCCCTTGATGCGGTAGAGCATCGCGGCATAGAGGGCGCGGAACTGCAACTCCGTGTCGCTCATCTCGGCCTTCTCCTTGCCCAGGATCAGCCTGAGGCGGGGTAACTCGGGGGCTACGCGCGCAAAGGTTTGGCGGTAGTGCTCCCCAATAGGAAGCTCCATGAGTTGCAGATGGAGGTTGTGTAGATCCCCGATCAGGTGCAAGGTGTGGTCGAGGTGTCCCTGCGACTCCTTGCCCTCCTGACGTAGCAGGTTGCCGATCTCCATGTACCAAATCAAGAAGTTGTTCTTCCCCTCCTCGGGGATTTGGCGCGGAGCCACGAGCTGCGAGTAGATCGCCTCGGGGCTGAATTGCAGGGCGCGCAGCAGATCCTCCAACTGCCAAAGGTAGAGGATGTATTCGGCGATATTCTCGCGTCGTTTCTGTTGAGCTATATCCATCGTCCTTTATCGCATGGCTACCTCCGAGGAGCCGATCATGCGGCCTTCGGCATAGAGTTGTACGGTGTAGGTGCCGGCCGTGAAGCCCGAACCCGAGTAGAAGATACCGACCTCGATATCCTCGTTTTGGTAGTCGATCGTGCGCTGGGCCGAGTAGGAGATGCGCTCGCCCTCGAACTCAAACGTGGGGGCACCCTCGGTCGAGAGGACATAGCCGTCAGGGGCGATGATGCGGACATAGATCGTCTTGTCGCCCGGCGTGGTGAGCTCGTTGGCGGCAAGCATGAAGTCGGTACGCAGACGGGCAGCATTCTTGATGCGCGAGACCTCGTTGCCACGGTTGTTGAGGGCCGTGAGGCGGATGCTTCGGGCCTTCAGTACCGAGCCGGCTTTCACCATGTTGTCGAGCTCCGTGGCCTTCTCTTCGGCCAATTCGGCTCGCTGCGTGATCGACGAAATCTCCTTGCGGTAGCTCACATTCTCGGTGATGAGTTTCTTGTTCAGGGTGTTCAGCGAGTCGATTTGGCGCAGGTAGTTGCGCATCAGACTCTGCAGGGTGCCCACCTCCTTCTCATACTTCTTGATCTTGGCGTAGCTCCACGAACGCTCCTTCTTGAGGCGATCCATCAGCGAGTCGGCACGTTGCTTTTCGATGGCCAGTGAGGCGTTGATCGAGTCGTTGTTGAACTGCAGGCTGTCGAAATCGACCATCAGGTTCGAGAGGTTGTTCTGGATCGAGTCACGGTCGATCTCCAGCAGGGCGTAGTCGGCCTGCTGCTGGCGGTGGATGTTGAAGTAGAGGATCGACAGGGCCGCCAGAATCACGGCCAGGAGAATGATCACGATGCGGTAGCCGCGGATCGACTTCTCGGCGTTCAGTCCTTGGGGTTCGTCTTCGTAGTCGTACTCGGGACGATACCCTTCGTTGTTCTTGTTGTAATCTTCCATATTTTTAAACTTAATTTTTTTGTTCGGGTTGTATTGCGTAGAGAAATATTTGGGCTATTTAATTTTGCTGTCCAACGGATATTTCAATCCCTTGAGTTCTGTGATGTAGGCCTGAATGCTTCCTACCTTGATTGGAGATTCGAGCCAAAGGGGGATTTTGTTCTTGTCGTCCGAGATCCAGAGGAAGAACTCGTCGCCGTCGGTGAAGGAGTACCCCTCCGAGGAGCCGATCTGGCAGGCGAATTTCAGGGTGCGGAACTTGCCCATGCGGCGAATCTTCTTCTCCTCGCGGCCGATGTAGCGGTAGTTCAGGTAGCGCACTGTATCTTCGAGGAGCAGTTGTAGGGTGCGTTGTTCGCCTTCGCGGAAGCTGTCGGCCTTGGCCGAACGCATATTGAAGAAGAGCGAGATGGCATCCATGCTCTCGGTCGTCAAGTCGATTTTTCGCTGTTGTGGGGTACGCTGTCGCGATTGCCACCAGGTCGAGACCTGCATCTGCTCCCAATCGTAGTCGTAGCGGCTGCGGAAGGTGTAGTCGCCCTCGTGCAGGTCGGAGTCGAACCGTACGGTGCGCATCGTTTCGGGGTCGATGCGGATCGTGTAGTAGTCGTCCAGGGTAAAGAAGAGACGATAGGTGGGCAGGGTCTTGCCGTGTCCCACTACCTTGTAGACCTCCTTGCCGTTGTACTCCTCGCGCGTGGTCTTGACCGTGACGGTGGCGGCCTCCACGTTGGGGATGAGTTTGGCGCGGTAGCTCACGCTGTAGGAGAGCTCTTCGCCCGGATGGTAGAGTTGGGCTACAACTACGCTGGGCAGCAACAAAAACAGAAAAATCGAAAGGTGTTTCATGGCTCGAAGTTTTTCGTGTTAGTGGGTTGTTTTGGTTAATAAACGGTTTTTCTCCTTCGTTCCGTATGTGCAATGGATCAGGAGATGCGCGAAAAATCAATTTGGGACTCTCCCGAGTAGCGACTCTTCAGCAGGCGCAACCCTTGGTTCTCGGGCCGTGTGAGGTTGGGATCTTGCTGTAGAATCTCTTCGGCCGCCTCCTTCGTGCGGCTCAGGATCTGCACATCGAGCGTTGGGTTGGCTACCTTCAGGTCAAAGGCCATGCCGCTCTGCTGTGTGCCATTGATGTCGCCCGCTCCGCGCAGTTTGAGGTCGAGTTCCGCCAGGCGGAAGCCGTCCGTCGTCTCGCACATGGCGCGCAGGCGTTCGCGCGACTCACGCGAGAGTTTTTCGCCCGACATCAAGATGCAGTAGGATTGCCCACCGCCGCGCCCCACGCGCCCGCGCAGCTGGTGCAGCTGCGAGAGGCCGAAACGCTCGGCTGACTCGATCACCATCACCGTGGCATTGGGGACATCAACCCCCACTTCGATCACCGAGGTGGCGACCAAAATATGGGCCTCACCTCGTTTGAAACGATCCATCGAGGCCTCCTTGTCCTGCGGCTTTATCTGTCCGTGGCAGACTTCGGTGATGTATTCGGGCAGGGGAAAATCCCTCGAAATGGCCTCGTAGCCCTCCATCAAATTTTTGTAGTCCATCTTTTCGGACTCCTTAATCAAGGGGTAGACCACATAAACCTGCCGTCCGGCCTTGATCTGCTCGCGCATGAATCCGAAGAGCTTCAGGCGGGCGGCATCCGTGTAGTGGTAGGTGCGGATGGGCTGTCGACCCGGGGGCAACTCGTCGATCACCGAGACATCCAGATCGCCGTAGAGGGTCATGGCCAGCGTGCGTGGAATGGGGGTGGCGGTCATCACCAAGATGTGGGGCGGCCGGGCATTTTTGGTCCAAAGGCGAGCGCGTTGCTCCACGCCGAAGCGGTGCTGCTCATCGATCACCACAAAACCGAGGTTATCGAACTGCACCTTCTCCTCGATGAGGGCGTGGGTGCCGACCAGGATCTGCACCTCACCCGAGGCAATTCCCTCGAGGGCTGTGCGTCGCTCTTTGGCCTTCGAGGCCCCGGTTAGGATGGCCACCTTCACGGGCAACTCTTTGAGCATACGACTTAAGGTAGCAAAGTGTTGACGGGCCAGGATCTCGGTGGGGGCCATCATGCAGGCCTGGAAGCCGTTGTCCACGGCCAGAAGCATCGACATCAGGGCTACCATGGTCTTTCCCGACCCCACATCGCCCTGCAACAGGCGGTTCATCTGGTAGCCCGTTACGGTGTCTTTACGAATTTCGTGGATCACCCGCTTTTGGGCTCCGGTGAGTGGAAAGGGGAGTTTGTGGTGGTAAAATTCGTTGAAGAGCTCCCCGACCTTGGGAAAGAGGAAGCCCCCCATCTTCTGCAGACGCTCCGTGCGGCGCGATTGCACCCCGAGTTGTACGCCCAGCAGCTCGTCGAACTTCAGGCGATACTGTGCTTGGCGCACCCCCTCGGCCGATGGGGGAAAGTGGATGTCGTGCAGGGCATCGCGGAGCGACATCAGCCCATATTTTTCGCGCACCGAAGCGGGCATGTAGTCGCGGATCGAATCCTTGACTAAGGACCAAAGGGTACTCTGCAATTGGTAGAGCCCTTTTGTGCCGAAGGTGGCCGAGAGTTTCTCGGTCGAGGAGTAGATTCCCTGCATCCCACTCTCGGCGCGACGCGAGAGGGCCTGTTCCATGGTCTCGATCTCGGGATGGACCATCGAGAGCTCGTGGCGGTAGAATGACGGACGACCGAAGATGAGGTATTCGCGCCCCACCTCGATCCGCTTCTCGATCCACTTTACCCCTTGAAACCAAACCAACTCGGCCGATCCGGTGCGATCCGACACAAAGGCCGTGAACCGTTTCTTGCGCCCCTCGCCGGCGTAGCTTACCCCCGTTACGCGGGCGCGGAACTGTACGAGCGAGAGTTCGCGCTCCTCGGTGATCTCGTTGATTGCATAGACCTTCGTGCGGTCGATGTAACGGAACGGGATGTGCCACAGCAAATCCTCCGCGGTGCGGATGCCAAGCTCCTTCTCCAGGAGTCTGGCACGCACTTCGCCCACACCGGGGATGAATTTTATCGAGTCACCGAGTTGCAAAATCTTCGCTACGCTACTTGTGTAAGATAATAGCCGACTCGGCAGGAACCGTAAGGCTCTTTCCGCTGAAGTGCTTCAGCCCATCGAGGTTGATCTTGCCCTCGTAGCACACAGCCGTGTAGTTGCCTTCGGGGATCTCCACCTCGGCACTCTTTTGGCGGGCATTGAGCACCACGATGATCTCGCTCCAGGAGTCGCCGCCGGCATGCTCCTTCAGACGGAAGGCGACGAGGTTCGAACCCTCAACGGGCAGGAACTCCAGGTGCTCGCGTACCAATTCGGCCTTACCGAGGCGGAAGGCAGGGTGAGCCTTGCGCAAGGCGATCAACCCCTTGTAGTAGTCGAACAGATCGCGGTTCTCGCTCTTGAGCGTCCAGTCGATCGCGTTGATCTCGTCGGGGCTCTGGTAGCTGTTGTGAACCCCCTTCTTGTCGCGCATCACCTCCTCACCGGTGAAGATGAAGGGGATGCCCTGCGAGGTGAATACGGCGGTCTGGGCCAACTTGTCGAGGCGCACCAAACGCTTCTTGTCGATGCCCGGGATGGTGGCCTTCAGACGATCTACCAGACACATGTCGTCGTGGCACGATACATAGGAGATCATCTGCGTAGGCTCTCCGGCCCAGGGTTCCTTTACATAGTTCACCTTCGACATGTCGACTCCGGGGTGGGCAATGGCACCTGCGATACCAAACTTGATCGACTCCTCCATCTCCTCCAGGCCGGCCAGGAAGGCACCTTGCTCGTTGGAGTGGAAGGGGCCGCGCAGCGCATCGCGCAACTCATCGCTGAAGGCGGCAATACCCGGGATGGCCTGCATGTTGGCCTTCATGGCGAGCTCCTCGGCCGGGAGCTGGGGAGCCTGGGCAGCCCAACCCTCGCCATAGATCAGAATCGAGGGGTCGATGGCATCGGCTGCCGCACGAATTTGGCGCATGGTCTCGGCATCGTGAATGCCCATCAAGTCGAAGCGGAAGCCATCAAGGTGGTACTCCTCGATCCAATACTTCACCGACTCCACCATGTAGCGGCGCATCATTTCGCGGTCGCTGGCCGTTTCGTTGCCGCAGCCCGAGGCATCGGCATAGCTGCCATCCTCCCGCTGACGGAAGAAGTAGCCCGGTACGGTGCGCTCGAAGTTCGAGCCGTCGATCGAGAAGGTGTGGTTGTAGACCACATCCAGTACGACACGGATGCCGGCCTTGTGCAGGGCCTGTACCATCTGCTTGAACTCGCGGATGCGGCAGGCGGGATCGAACGGATTGGTCGAGTAGCCTCCGTCGGGTACATTGTAGTTCACGGGATCGTAGCCCCAATTGTACTTCCCTTCGGCGAGGTTGGTCTCGTCCACCGAGCCGTAGTCGTAGGAGGGCAGGATGTGGACATGGGTTACCCCCAACTCCTTGAGGTGGTCGATGCCCGTGGCCTCACCCTTCGGGTTCTTGGTGCCCTCTTCGGTCAGGGCGAGGAACTTACCACCGTTCGCAACCCCCGAGGTGGTGTGGATCGAAAAGTCGCGATGGTGCATCTCGTAGAGAATCGCATCGGCCAGGCGCTCGAACGAGGGGCGTTTGTCCTCGGCCCAACCCTCGGGATCGGTGGTATCGAGGTCGAGGATCGCTCCGCGCTGGCCATTCACCCCCACGGCTTTGGCATCAATACCGGCACACTCGGGCATCCAATTCTCCCCGATGCGCACGGCAAAGGTGTAGAAGAGCCCCTGCTTGTCGCCCTCGAGCGAGAGGGTCCAAAGACCGGCCTTCCCCTCCTTGAGGTTGTGGATCTCTTGAGCCTCTCCGCCAAGCCCCTCCGTGTAGAGCGAAAGACGCACCTCGTCGGCCGTCGGAGCCCAAAGGGTGAAGGTTGTAGCCTCGGGGGAGTAGGTCATCTCCTGGTAGGGATTCGCAGGTACGGGGTACTCGGCAAAGGATTCGAAATTTTTGTTCTTCGTGCAGCCGACATTCAGCAGGACGGCGGCGCCCGTCAGTGCGGCAAGTAGTTGTTTTTTCATGCTTGTTAGGTTTTTATTTTGTTCTTTTTTTTAACCGATTGCCAGGCAATTGCCGCCTATTGGTTGATGGGCTCCAATTTGTAGAGTTTGTCGCCACGGCGGATCAACTCCGAGCACTGAATGGCGCAGAGTTGTCCCTGCTTGACCTCTTCGACGGGCGAATCGGTGAGGTGGATGCGCTCGGCCGTCTGCTCCACGCAACCCGTCGTCTCGCCCATCCAAAGGATCCGCTCGCCCTGCTTCAGGGGGGCGGCCTCCACAAGTACCTCGGCCACCGAGATCTTCTTGTAGAAGTTCGTCACCTTGCCGATATAGACCTTGCGGTGGGTGGCTCCCGAACCGTAGTTTTCCGAGAGTTCGGCCGTGGGTTTTCCGGCGTAATAACCCTGCCAAAAGCCTCGGTTGAATACCTCTGCGAGACGCGTCTTCAACCCCTGGGCCCACTCCGGCGAGTAGGTGCCCGCTTCGAGGGCCCGCAACGCTTCGTCGTAACACTCCACCACCCGCTTCACATACTCCGCACCGCGGGCTCGGCCCTCGATTTTCAGCACGCGCACCCCCGCTCCGATGAAGCGATCCAGCAGGTCGATCGTGCAGAGATCCTTGGGCGAAAGCAGGTAGCGACCATCGGTTTCGAGCTCCTCGCCGGTCTCGATGTTCGTAAGGCGGTATTTGCGACGGCAGACCTGGCGACAGGCCCCGCGGTTGGCCGAGCAGCCCGATTCGTGAAGGCTCAGGTAGCACTTGCCCGAGATGGCCATGCACAAGGCACCGTGAGCAAACATCTCGATCTTGACCAATTCGCCCGAGGGGCCACAGATCTGCTCCTCCTCGATCTTGCGCGAGATGGCGGTGATCTGCTCCAACGTAAGCTCTCGGGCCAGAACCACTATGTCGGCCCACTGCGAGTAGAACTTCACCATCTCCGAGTTGGAGAGGTTGCTTTGGGTGGAGATGTGGACCTCGACCCCGGTGCGACGGGCGTAGAGGATGGCGGCCATGTCGGTGGCAATGATGGCGGTGATGCCCGCTTCACGGGCACGGTCGATCGTGCGGTGTACCTCCTCGATCTCCTCTTCGTAGACAATCGTGTTGACCGTCAGGTAGGTCTTTACCCCCGCCTCTCGGGCGATGCGGACGATCTCATCGAGATCTTCGAAGGTGAAGTTGGCGGCCGACTTGGCGCGCATGTTCAAGGTTCCGACCCCGAAATAGACCGAGTCCGCCCCTGCCGCAATGGCTGCTCGGAGCGACTCGTAAGAGCCTACCGGAGCCATGATCTCTATCTCTTTGCGTTTCATAACCGGTTTATGAAATTCAAAATTCAAGATTTTGGATTCACGATTCAATTCATTTTGAATCTTGAATTGAAAACTATTTCTTTCTCCCCATCAGGCTCTCGGCAAACTCCCTAAGGCCGGCCGTGCGCTCCTCCGGAAGGTCGAGGGTGGTGAGCTGGGCCAGGGCACGCTCGAAGCGTAATGCGATCTGCTGCTCGGTCAGATGGGGAATCTCCAATTTGTCATATACCGCACGCACGCGCGCGATCTTCTCTTCGCGTGAAAGGGTCGGGTCGAGGTGGGTGTTGCGCAACACCTCGCGCTCCTCTTCCGAGGCATGGCTCATGGCTGTAATCATCAGGAAGGTCTTCTTGCCCTCCAAGATATCACCTCCGATGGGCTTGCCGAGTCGTTCGTCGCCGTAGCTGTCGAGCAGGTCATCCTGCAGCTGGAAGGCGAGGCCCAACTCGATCGCATATTTATAGAGTTTGCGGGCGTCGCTCTCCGAGGCACCTCCGATCAGGGCTCCGATCATCGCCGAGCCGGCCAGCAGCACCGAGGTCTTGAGCTCGATCATGCGCATATACTCCACGACACTCACCTTTTGGCGCGTCTCGAAGTCCATGTCGTACTGCTGTCCCTCGCAGACCCCCACGGCCATCGTATTGAAGACCTCCATGACGCGACTGAGCATCGGTGCCGGGGTGCCACACAGCAGGCGGTAGGCCGTAATCAGCATGGCATCTCCCGAGAGGATCGCCACATTCTCGCCCCAACGGGCCGCTACCGAGGGCTTGCCACGACGCATGGGCGAGTGGTCCATGATGTCGTCGTGCAGGAGGGTGAAATTATGGAAAACCTCCACGGCGGCCGCGGCATCGAGGGCCGCTTTGTGGCTGCCCGAGAAGGCCTCGCACGAGAGCAGCAGCAGGAGCGGGCGCAGTCGTTTGCCCCCTCCGGCAAGTGAATATTCGATCGGGTTATAGAGCAGTTCGGGCTCCTGGGGGAGGCTCAACTGTGCTAAATAATTCTCGAAAATTGCCAGTAATTGGTCGTTGGTTTGCATGGTCTTAGGGTTTTATGCTCAAATATTTTTCAAAAATACGAAAAAAGTTTGGTTCAACCGAATATTTGTAATAACTTTACATGAAATTTACAAGAAAAATGTTACACGTCAAGCCGAAATCAGATAAAAACCTAATAATAACAACTAATAACCACGCTATGAAAAAACTTGCAATCGGCATCGACATCGGAGGAATCAACACTGCCTTCGGCCTTGTGGACGAGAAGGGCGACCTCTATGCCGAATCGGTTATTTCGACCAAAAAGTATCCCCTCTTCGAGGATTATAAATCTTATGTGAAGGATCTTTGCGAGGCTCTGCATGCCATGGCCAATAGCCTTTCGTTCGAGTACGAGCTCGTAGGTATCGGTATCGGAGCCCCCAATGCCAACTACCACCTCGGTACGATCGAGCAGCCCGCGAATCTTTGGAAATTCCCCTCGACGGAGCAGAACCCCGACGAGTCGCGTCGTATCTTCCACCTGGCCAACGACATCAAGGAGCAGTTCCCCGGGGTGGAGGTGCTGATGACCAACGATGCCAACGCAGCCACCATCGGTGAGATGGTCTATGGCAACGCCAAAGGCATGAAGGATTTCATTATGATCACCCTCGGTACGGGTCTCGGTTCGGGCTTTGTGGCCAACGGCGAGATGATCTACGGCCACGATGGCTTTGCCGGTGAGTTCGGCCATGTGATCGTGGAGCGCGGTGGGCGTGAGTGCGGCTGTGGCCGCAAAGGTTGCCTCGAGGCCTATGTTTCGGCCACGGGTATCAAGCGTACCGCCTTCGATTTGATGGCCAAGATGAACGAGCCCAGCGAGTTGCGCGATATCGCCTTTGCCGACTTCGATGCCTCGATGATCTCGACTGCCGCTGCCAAGGGCGACAAGGTGGCTCTTGAGGCCTTCCGCTTTACCGGCGAGATGCTGGGTCGTGCTCTGGCCGACATCGTGACGGTAACCTCGCCTGAGGCGATCTTCCTCTTCGGCGGTTTGGCCAAGGCTGGCAAGCTGATCTTCGAGCCCACGCAGTGGTACATGGAGGAGAATATGCTCGCCGTATTTAAGAATAAGGTGAAGCTCCTGCCCAGCGGTATTCAGGGTAAGAATGCGGCTATTTTGGGCGCGTCGGCCCTAATTTGGCAAAATTCTTAGGTTGTTGTGATCAGGTCGCATTTGCGGCCGCTAACAAAAAACTCGCGAAAGGGTAGTACTTTAAGTACAACCCTTCCGCGTTTTTTTTGCCGAGTGTTGCAACTGCAACCTTCTGACAACAACCCTGTTGAGGGGAAGGTGTTCTATTCTTGGCTCACCATTTGAGGAAACAAGATAGGAACTATGGGAGTTGTGTGAATTATAGGAATTGTAGGAGGTATAGGAGGTATAGGAGGTATAGGAATTTTGAGAAATATAGAGATCCTACATCTCCTATATCTTCCATATCTCCCAATAAAAAAGCCATCGTAACGACGGCTTATCGTCAGAAGGCTGCAGATGTAACTATCGTGCAGTGAGCCCCGGATGGGGCATACTTGGCGTATGTTCCATTCGGGGCTCGCAAGGGATAGGCAGCAGGTGCGGCCTTATCACAACAGATGACTATTTGTTGTTGTAGGCGTACATCTTCTCAATGAGCATGAGCACCTTGTTCGAGTAACCCCACTCATTGTCGTACCACGAAACTACCTTCATGAAGGTGTCGGTCAGAGCGATACCGGCGGTAGCATCGAAGATCGAGGTGCGAGCGTCGCCCAAGAAATCCGACGAAACTACAGCGTCCTCGGTGTAGCCCAGGATACCCTTGAACTCACCCTCCGAAGCCTCCTTCATGGCAGCGCAAACCTCAGCATACTTGGCGGGCTTGGCCAGGTTTACGGTCAGGTCAACCACCGAAACGTCGATCGTAGGAACGCGCATCGACATACCGGTCAGCTTGCCGTTCAGGGCGGGGATTACCTTACCTACGGCCTTGGCGGCACCGGTCGACGAGGGGATGATGTTGCCCGAAGCGGCACGGCCACCACGCCAGTCCTTCAACGAGGGACCGTCTACGGTCTTCTGGGTAGCGGTGATCGAGTGAACCGTGGTCATCAGACCGTCAACGATACCGAACTTGTCGTTCAGCACCTTGGCGATGGGAGCCAAGCAGTTCGTGGTGCACGAAGCGTTCGAAACGATCGTCTGGCCGGCATAGGTGTCGGTGTTTACGCCGCATACGAACATCGGGGTGTCGTCCTTCGAGGGAGCCGACATAACCACATACTTGGCACCGGCGGCGATGTGAGCCTCAGCCTTCTCCTTCGTGAGGAACAGACCCGTCGACTCAACCACATACTCGGCACCTACCTCGTTCCACTTCAGCTGGGCGGGATCCTTCTCGGCGGTTACGCGGATTGCCTTGCCGTTTACGATCAGCTGGCTCTTCTCCTCGCAGAAATCTACCGTACCCTCGAACTTGCCGTGCATCGTGTCATACTTCAGCATGTAAGCCAGGTAGTCTACAGGGCAGAGGTCGTTGATACCTACTACCTCGATGTTCTCGTTCGTGCAGGCTGCGCGGAATACCATGCGGCCGATACGACCGAAACCATTGATACCAATCTTAATAGTTGCCATAATTTTCAGATTTTTATGATTAAACAATTGTTTTCGTTTTAACACCGCAAAAATATAAACTTTCTCACGGCTATGCAAATAATTTTAAGTTTTTTTAAATTTGAACCCCTCTTCCGACCCTCTTTTTAGGGTTGTTTGCCGCTTATAAATCTCCTTAGAGTACCCCTTTGCGGGCTCGTTTTGCCATGGCCGAGGCGAAGACAAAGTCGGCGAGTTCCTTGTTGTCGGCGTGCAGAATTTCCTCTTTGGTTCCCTCCCACCACTTGTTGCCTTCGTAGATGAAGACAATTTTCTCGCCAATCTCCATCACCGAGTTCATGTCGTGGGTGTTGATGATGGTGGTGATGTTATACTCCTTGGTGATCTCGTGGATCAGGTTGTCGATCACGATCGAGGTCTGCGGGTCGAGTCCCGAGTTGGGCTCGTCGCAGAAGAGGTAGCGCGGGTTTAGTACGATGGCGCGGGCGATGGCCACACGTTTGATCATACCGCCCGAGAGTTCCGAGGGGAAGAGGCGGTTGGCATTTTCGAGGTTCACGCGCTTCAGACAGAAGTTTACGCGCTCCAACTTTTCGGCCTCCGACTGCTCGGTGAAGAGATCCAGCGGCAGTTTGATGTTCTCCTCCACGGTCGAGGAGTCCAGCAGGGCTCCCCCCTGGAAGATCATGCCGATATCCTTGCGGATCGCCTTCCGCTCGGTGAAGCCCAGGGCCGAAAAGTTCACGTCGTCATACCACACGCTCCCCGAGTCGGGTTCGTGCAGCCCCACGAGGCTCTTCAACAGCACCGTCTTTCCCGAGCCGCTCTTTCCGATGATGAGGTTCGTCTTTCCCGTCTCGAAGGTGGTCGAAACATCTTTTAAGACGGTGCGTCCGTCGAAGGACTTGATCAGGTGGTCGGCTTTGATCATATCAGCAGGATTTGGGTGAGGATGAGGTTAAAGAGCATGATGACGATCGACGAGATCACCACGGCGCGGGTCGAGGCCTTGCCCACCTCGAGCGAGTTGCCGGCGGCGTAGTAGCCACAGAAGGCCGAAATCGAGGTGATGATGAAGGCGAAGAAGGCCATCTTGATCAGCGAGTAGATGATCGAGTAGGTACGGAAGCAGTAGAAGAGTCCCTCCACATAGTCGTCCGGAATCATGATGCCCGTGAAGACGGAGATCATGTAGCCGCCGATCACGCCGATCAGGATGGAGAGGATGGTCAGAAAGGGGAAGAAGAAGACCGTGGCCACCACCTTCGGAAGGATGAGGTAGGAGGCCGAGTTGATACCCATAATTTCAAGGGCATCAATCTGTTCGGTGATGCGCATGGTGCCGATCTCGGAGGCGATTGTAGAGCCTACCTTGCCGGCCAAAATCAGGGCGACGACCGTAGACGAAAACTCCAGGATCATCGTCTCTCGCGTGGCATAGCCGATCAGGTATTGGGGAATAAAGGGCGACTCGAGGTTGATCGACATTTGGAGCGTGATGACGGCTCCGATGAAGATCGAGATGATCGCCGTAAGGCCGATGGAGTTCATGCCGAGGGCATCCATCTCGAAGAGGATGCGCCGGCGATAGATGCCCAACTTCTCGGGTTTGGAGAAGACCTTGCCCATAAGCAGGACATAGCGGCCGATCTGTTCAAAAAGTTTCAACATAGTGGGTTATCTCTTCTCCTTGGTCTCTTCAAACTCCACATAGTCGCCCACATCATTGGCAATGCGCTTCTCGGGGGTCTCGTTGGTGACATAGACCTTTACCTCGCCCTCGTTTGCCGTGGTGTGGGGCCGTTGCTGTTGGGAGTAGCCTTCGTTGCGGCCATGGAAACCTCCTCCCGTGCGACCGAACTGCTCCTGCATCTCGCGCTGTAGACGACGGAAACGCCAACGGATGGTCAGCAGGATGATCAGGCCGAAGAAGAGGATTCCCACCACGAAGTAGAGCACAAAGGCCGCCAAACCCTTCAGCACCGAGGGGGCCAGCAGGGCCAGCATCAGGATCAGCAGGCAGAGCAGCGGATTGCGCCTTACGAAGGTGGAGATCGAGTCGATCAGGATCATTATAAAGTTCATCTTATCACTTCTTGGTTATGTTCCTAAAGCGTCTCCCTATATATAAATATTGTATATCGGGGAGATTTTGCGGTGCAAAATTACAAAAAATTAGCGATTCGATCAAAAAGTGTATGCTTTCTATGTAAAAAGTAGTATTTTTGTGGAACGAAAAGCAAGAATCAAGCAAATCCTATGACATTGACAGCCCTAACTGCGATCTCGCCCGTAGACGGCCGCTATCGCTCGAAGACCGACAAGCTGGGAGAGTATTTCTCCGAAGCCGCCCTGATCCGCTACCGCATCCGTGTGGAGGTGGAGTATTTTGTGGCCCTGTGCAACCTTCCCCTTCCGCAACTTCAGGGGGTGGAGCTCCAAAAATTGGAGGCTCTGCGCGACCTCTATCGCAACTTCTCGATCGCCGATGCCGAGCGCGTCAAGGAGATCGAGTCGGTGACGAACCACGATGTGAAGGCCATTGAGTATCTGCTCAAGGAGAAGATGGATCAGCTCGGTATGGAGGCCTGCAAGGAGTTTGTCCACTTTGGTCTTACGTCGCAGGATATCAACAACACCTCGATTCCTCTCTCGATGAAGGAGGGTCTCGAGGAGGTTTTATACCCCTCGGTGGAGGAGCTTATCGACCGACTGAAGGGCTTCGCCGACGAGTGGAAGGAGATCCCGATGTTGGCCCGCACCCACGGACAGCCCGCCTCGCCCACGCATCTTGGCAAGGAGTTCCGTGTCTTTGTCGAGCGTCTCGAGAAGCAGTACGCGCAGTTGCGTGCCATTCCCGTGCCGGCCAAGTTCGGCGGTGCCACGGGTAACTTCAACGCCCACCATGCCGCCTATCCGGCCATTGATTGGGCCGCCTTTGCCAACGATTTCGTGAACAACACCCTGGGGCTCGACCGTTCGCAGTATACGACCCAGATCGAGCACTACGACAATCTGGCCGCCATCTTCGATGCCCTGAAGCGTATCGACACCATCCTGATCGACCTCTGCCGTGATATGTGGACCTACATCTCGATGGAGTACTTCAAGCAGCGCATCAAGGCCGGTGAGGTGGGTTCGAGTGCCATGCCCCACAAGGTGAACCCCATCGACTTCGAGAATGCCGAGGGTAACTTTGGCGTGGCCAACGCCCTCTACGAGCACCTGGCCGCCAAACTCCCCATCTCGCGTCTGCAGCGCGACCTCACGGACTCGACCGTGCTGCGCAATGTGGGTGTTCCCGTGGCCCACACCCTGATCGGCGTGCAGTCGCTGATGAAGGGTCTTGGCAAGGTGCTCCTCAATGAGCCCGCCCTGGCCCGCGATCTGGAGAACAATTGGGCCGTGGTGGCCGAGGGTATCCAGACCATCTTGCGCCGCGAGGGCTACCCGAAGCCCTACGAGGCACTGAAGGCCCTCACCCGCACCAACACCCACATCACCGCCGAGTCGATCGCCGCCTTTGTCGAGGAGCTGAATGTGAGCGAGGAGGTAAAGCAGGAGTTGCGTGCGTTGTCGCCCTCTACCTACACCGGCATCTTTTAATTTTGATTTTAAGCGGTAAATTTTGCACCGCCTTGCTTGCCCCGAATGGGAAGTACGCCATGTACATCCTATCCGGGGCAATCTTCGTTGGCACAAAAATAGGCGGGAATCTCACGATTGCCGCCTACCTCGGGAGATTACTCTCCCTAACTACTAACCCAACCTTAAATAAATGAAGAAACCTCACTGCGGTTCTGCCGCAGCTGACTCTTTAACGAACAAATCCCGTGCCATCGTATGCCACGGGATTTGATTTTATGCAAATTTGGCCAAACCGAAGAGCCGAACGCCCTTTTGGGATAGTGGCTGCCGTTCGGATGGCCGAAAGAGCGGCAGGCGACAGGCGATTTGGCAGTCACGGAGGCGGAGTTACTCGGCCTTGAGGTAGATCGTGGCCTCAGAGTAGGCATAGCTGAGCCCCTTGCGGGGGGTGTCAATATGGCCGCCGGTGGGGATCTTGTGCTGTCGGCCCGAGAAGGCGACCGTCAGAAAATCGGGGCCGATCTCTCGTACCTTCACATCGGGCAGGTCTTCGCAGTAGGCCGTGAGGTTCATCCCGCGGGAGAGTTCTTCGCGGCGGTAGCTCTTGTGGTAGGGGGTCGAAGTGAGTCGCCCGGGGTCGCAGGCCGTGACCCAGCCGTTGATGTTACATACTTTCCAACTCGTCTTTTCCATTATTCTATATTTTTATTCGGTTCAGATAAGGCCACACAACAACATGGCGAAAATCGGGAATCTACTTTTCCGGCCAGCGGAGGTGTAGGGTGGTTCCACCCCAGGGGTTGACCGACACCTTTGGGTCTGTAGGCGGGTCTTCCCTGCCGAGATGCGCAACTCAACCTCGAACGAAGGGGTGTGCTCCAGGCTGTTCTCCTCGGGCAGGCGGTGGGGGAGCACATAGAGGTAGAGCTCGAAGCTGTGGCAGGGGCCGCAGACGAGGCATGTGGTGCGCTCGTCGGGAGAATCAACGGGCTTGGGGTGGAGCTCTCCATCGATCGGGGCGATCTGATCGGAGGTGGCGAAGAATCCGGCCGGTTCGCCCGTCGAATCCCATCCGCGGGCGGTCATCACCACATTGAAGCGCCACCATTCGGGGTGGTTGCTGTGGAGTTCGATCTGATAGGTTGCACTTTTTTTCATGGCCCGGTCTTCTCTTTCGTGGTTTCTATGGCGAAGATAGTTATTTTGTGGTAGAATTTCCAAATTTTCGGCAAAAAGAGTTTGTTTTCGGGCAAAAATCGCACGAAAAAGGAAAAATCTTTTGCGAATAATCGAATTTTTCGTACCTTTGCGCACTAACTGCGTATAAATGAACGTGGAAAAAGAGTTTTTGATACCGTTTAAAGGGCTGAAAGCGGGGGTCTATACCTATGATTTTAAGGTGGATGATTCGCTTTTTGAGGCCTTTGAGTGTCCGGAGATCGAGCACGGCGCATGCGATGTGCGCGTGGAGTTGCGCCGTCTGGAGACGATGCTCGATATGCAGGTGGAGATTGCCGGCAAGGTGGAGGTGATGTGTGATCGCTGTCTGGAAGATTGCGAGATGCCGATCGCCTATGAGGGCAATCTGGTGGTGAAGTTCTCGGACGAGCCCGGGGAGTACGACGGCGAGGTGCTGTGGCTCCACCCCTCGGAGGATATGGTCGATTTGGCCGCCTATATCTATGAGAGCATCATCCTCTCGTTGCCCCTGCAGCGTGTTCACCCCGAGGGGGAGTGCAACCCCGAGATGCTGAAGCGTTTTCAGATGATCACGGCCGAGGAGTTTGATCGCATGGAGGCCGAGATCGAGGCCGAGGAGGAGCCTTCGACCCTCTCGGAGGATGCCAAGGCCAAGTTGGCAGCCCTGAAGGCGCAGATGGAAGGAGAAAAATAAGAAGGCGAAGGGCAATTTTCTATCCCGATCGTCGTTTAGGTTAAGGATTAGCACCCCGGGGCTCCTATTACCCCAACAAACCGAGGCGACCAAGAGGAGTGGAAGAGGGCTCGGAGCCGAGAAAACGAAAATATACTAAACTAAAAACTAAATAGAAAATGGCACATCCTAAACACAAAGTGTCGTCGACGCGTCGCGACAAGAGAAGAACTCACTACAAGGCTGTAGTTCCTACGGTCGTTGCTTGCTCGAACTGCGGAGCAGCGGTACTCTACCACCGCGTTTGCCCCGAGTGCGGTTTCTACCGTGGCAAGTTGGCTATTGAGAAGAAGGTTGCCGAATAGGCCCTTTTGAGAGAAAAAGTTGCACGGTCCGGGAATACCACCGTGCAACGCCCTTTTTTATGTTGAACGAACCTCACTTGATTTATGTTGAAGATTGGTGTTGATGCCATGGGTGGCGATTACGCTCCCGAGGCGGCTGTCAAAGGTGCTGTAATGGCTCTGGAGGAGATGGGTGCCGATACCCGTATCGTCCTTTTTGGTGACGAGGAGAAGATCCGAGAGATTCTGGCCGCAGAGAACTGTCCGGCCGATCGTTTCGATATTGTGGCTACGACGGAGGTGATCGAGATGGGCGACCATCCGGCCAAGGCCTTCCAGTCGAAGAGCAATTCGAGCATTACGGTTGGCTTTGGTTACCTGGCCAAGGGCCTTATTGATGGTTTTGCCAGTGCAGGAAGCACCGGAGCCATGATGGTCGGTTCGATGTACGCATCGAAACCCATCGAGGGCGTTATTCGTCCCACGATCACCTCGTCGGTTCCCACCATCACGGGCCGTCCCGCCCTGCTTTTGGATGTGGGCCTGAATGTGGACTGCAAGCCCGAGGTGCTGGTGCAGTACGGTTTGATTGGCTCGGTCTATGCCCGTTCGGTGTTTGGTATCGAGAATCCGCGCGTGGCTGTGCTCAACATCGGTGAGGAGGAGGCCAAGGGCAATGCCCAGGCCAAGACGACGCACGAGTTGATGAAGGCCTGCGGCCAGTTTAACTTCGTGGGCAACGTAGAGGGTTCGCACATCTTCTCGGGCCAGGTGGCCGATGTCATTGTTTGCGATGGTTTTGTAGGCAATGTGGTGCTGAAGATGGCCGAGGGCCTCTACCGCATCAACAAGGCGTTGGGTGGAGACAACAAGTTCTGGGGAGCGATGAACTACGAGAATGTAGGAGGCACCCCCGTCTTGGGTATCAACCACCCCGTAGTTATCGGCCACGGAGGTTCCACGCCGTTGGCCATCAAGAGTATGATCCGTACAACCGAGCAGGTGGCTAAGGCTGACTTTACGGCTCGTTTGAAGGAGGTATTCGAGAACTAATATTTACTTGGATGAAAAAGATTACTGCTGCGATTACGGGTGTTGGTTGCTGGTTGCCCGACTATCTGCTCACGAACGAAGAGTTGAGCCGCATGGTCGATACGACCGATGAATGGATCATGACCCGTATCGGTATTAAGACTCGTCATATCCTAAAAGGCGAGGGGCTCGGTACCTCCTACATGGGGGCTCGTGCCATCAAGAATCTCTTGGATAAGACCGGGGTGAATCCGATGGATATTGACTTGGTGATCTGCGCCACGGTAACCCCCGACATGTTTTTCCCCTCGACCGGTAACTTGATTGCCGATCAAGCCGGTTGCAAGAACGCTTTTGCCTATGATGTCTCGGCGGCTTGCAGCGGATTCCTTTTTGCTCTGACCACCGGTGCCCAGTATATCGAGACGGGCTTCTGCAAGAAGGTGATTGTGGTGGGAGCCGACAAGATGTCGTCGATCGTGGATTACAACGATCGCAACACCTGCCCCATCTTTGGCGATGGTGCCGCGGCGGTTCTCCTTGAACCCAATAAGGAGGGCTATGGTATCGTCGATTCGATCCTTCACTCCGATGGATCGGGCGAGATCCACCTCCACATGAAGGCCGGAGGCTCGCGCTATCCCGCCTCGAAGGAGACCCTCGAGAAGAATTGGCACACCATTACGCAGGATGGTCCCGCAGTCTTTAAGCATGCCGTATCGAGCATGGCCGATGTCTCGGTGGAGATGATGGAGCGTCACCACCTCAAGTCGGAGGATATTCGCTATCTGGTTCCCCATCAGGCCAACCTGCGCATCATCGATGCCACGGCCCGTCGCATGGGCTTGGGTCGCGAGCGATGCATGATCAATATCGACCGCAACGGCAACACCACGGCGGCTACGATCCCGTCGTGTCTTTACGACTATGAAAATGCCCTGCGCAAGGGCGACAACCTCATCCTCGCCTCGTTTGGTGGCGGATTCACTTGGGGTGCCGTCTATGTGAAGTGGGCCTATGATGGGGATAAAGTCTCCGAGTAATTTGTTGTGATAAGGCCGCACCTGCTGCCTATCCCTTGCGAGCCCCGAATGGAACATACGCTAAGTATGCCCCATCCGGGGCTCACTGCACGATAGTTGCATCTGCAGCCTTCTGACAACAAATTGGGTGGTGGGGGCTGCGAGTTTGTGCCCCTTCTGTGGTTGCGGCCCCCAATCAAAAGGGGCGTTACGCCCCCTGACAACAAATTGGGTGGAGGGGGCTGCGAGTTTGAAATTCAAAATTCAAAATTTTTTAATACCTCACTCTCCATTCTGCACAAGAGTTCTTGCGCGGAGCGAAGCGACGCGGCAATCTCCCAGCGATGTCCCCTCCGATTATTCCATTCGTCCGACGACGATGGTCGAGAGGGTTTCGGGGGCAAGGTATTGAAATGCAAGCGATTGGATTCGTTCGGGGGTGATTGCGCGGATCTCCTGCAGGTTGCGATTCACCACCTCGTTGTCATCACCCGTGAGTACATTCTCGATCGTTACGTCAGCAATGCCGAAGGGGCCGTCCAGGATGCGCATCATCTCTCCGGTGAGGATGTTTTTGGCCAGGGCGAGCTCCTCCTCCGAGACGGGCTCCGTGCGCATGCGTTCTATTTCGTGGAAGATCTCTTTCAAGGCCTCGCGTGTCACCTCGCACCCCACCTGGGTGGCGATGGCGAAGTAGCCTTCGCGTTCGAAGTTGACCATCGTGGCCATCACCCCATAGGTGTAGCCGTGTACCTCACGCAGGTTGTGCATCAAGCGGGCTCCGAAGTAGCCACCCAAGAGGGTAGCCACGACCTGCATTCCTACAAAATCGGGGTGGTTGCGCGGAAAGAGCAGGCGACCGATGCGGATGGCCGACTGTACCGCCTTGGGGCGCTCGACGAACCATTCGCGGCGGCTTTCGGTCGGAGGGAAGGGGGCATTAAAGGGTGCTCCCTTGGGAAATTGCTCGCAGAGGTGAAGGATCGCTTCACGGGCTTCGGAGGTGATGTGGCCACTGCATACGGCCAGGGCGTTCGAGGCGACATAGAGGCGGCGGTAGTGGTCGAGGAGTTGCTCGCGCGAGAGGTGGTCGTAGGCTGCCTCGGGGTAGCAGATGCCGTAGGGGTGCTCCACGCCGAAGAGGGCCTCCACGAAGCGTTCGCGGGCCTGGACATCCACCTTCTGGCGCTCGATGGCGAGCTGCTGGCGGCGTTTCGTGCGGTAGGTCGCAACCTCCTGCTCGGGGAAGGCGGGGTGCAACAAGATCTCGGAGGCCATCTCGAGGGTTTCTCGAATATATTTGCCAAGGGCGCAGAAACTGATGTAGATGTAGTCGCGGTCGAGATTTACCTCGAAGTAGGAGCCGTAGAAGTCGAGTTGTTCGGCTATCTCGCGCCCCGAGAGGCGCGTGGAGCCTTCGGCCAATAGGTTGGCCGTGGCACCGGCCACAAAGGGGGCCGATTGGGTGACGGGGCCTGCGTGGAAGACGAGCGTGAGGCGTACCACCTCAAACTCTTCGGCTTGCAGGGTGTAGAGTTTCAGTCCGTTTTCGAGGAGCTCCTCGTGGGCCGGGGTGATCTCCAGCAGTTCGGGAATTTCAATCCGAGGAGGGATCTGTATCGGGTTGTTTTTCATGGTGTCAAAGAAAAAGGTTGCTACTTTTTGGCGCGGTAGATCAGGGTCGATTGCTGCTCGGGACGCAGGGTTTCGCGGCAGAAGTCGGCCACGTCGACGGCGGTGATTGCGCGGAAGAGATCGACCTCCCGGTTGATCAACTCCCGGTCGCCCAACATCTCGTAGAATCCGAGGTTCATCGCCTTGTTCATTACGTTGAGTTCGCCAAAGAGGGTGTTGGCTTCGAATTTATTCTTCACCTTTTCGAGTTCGTAGGGGGTGATTTGCGCGGGGTCGCAGAGGGCGCGCGCCTCCTCGAGGAGGGCCGCTTCGGCCTCCTCTTCCGAGGTGGTGGGGAGGAGTTGCCCCGTCAGGATGAAGAGTCCGCAATCGACACTGCCCAGGATATAGGCGTTGGTCGAGGCAAAAAGACGGCGTTGGCGCACCAGGCGGTCGTAGAGGCGGGCCGAGTCACCTCCGGCGAGCAGATCCGAGGCCAGGTCGCCCCGATAAAAACCTTTGCTCAGGCGGTCGCCCATCGGGAAGGCGATCATTAGCGAGGTGGCGGGTACGTCGCGCTCGACGATCAGGCGGCGTGGTTCGCTTTGTGTCGGCTCTACGGGGAGAGGCGAGGGGGTAAAGGTGCCGTCGTCGGGAATCGAGCCGAACCAACGCTCGGCCAATTCGAACATGCGCTCCTCCTCCAGGTCGCCCGAGATCGAGAGGATGGCATTCGAGGGGCGGTAGAAGTGGCGATAGAAGGCCTCGACCTCTTGGAGCGTAGCCTCCTCGATGTGGGTGGGGGTGAGTCCTATGGTGGCCCAACGGTAGGGGTGTTCTCGGTAGCACAATCCGCGCAGGAGCATCATCTGATCGCCATAGGGTTGGTTCAGGTAGCGTTGGCGAAACTCCTCGATCACTACGCGCTTTTCGGTTTCGAGTACCTCGGGGGTGATTTCGAGTCCCGTCATGCGGTCGCTCTCAAGCCAAAGAGCAGTCTCGATGTTGTCCTTTGGCAGGGTGATGTAGAAATCGGTGTAGTCGTTGTTCGTAAAGGCGTTGTTTTCGCCACAAGCCATCTGTACGGGGGTGTCGAAGTCGGGTACGGCTTTTGTGCCCCGAAACATCAGATGTTCAAAGAGATGGGCAAATCCCGTGCGGGTCGGATTTTCGTTTCTCGCCCCCACTTTGTAGAGCAGATTGACGGCCGCGAGTTTCGACTGTTGGTCGCGGTTGGCCAACACCACAAGGCCGTTCTTGAGTCGGTATGATTTGAAAGGTATCATTCGATCCTGATAATATTGGGTTTCGTTGGGCAAAGATAAATGATTTTTTGTCAAATTTTATCTTGGCAATGGCTCGAAAGGTGATCACCTTGGCGAATTTTTTGTATCTTTGCACCGGATTTTCGCGCATTGGATGGATTCGTGAAACCAAGGAGTCGAAAATCGGATAGGTTAGTTGAAAACTGAGTTGAAAATAACGTTAAAATCTGATAAAAATGGCAGAAAAGAAATTCATTACTTGTGATGGTAACTACGCCGCCGCCCATGTGGCCTACATGTTCTCGGAGGTAGCCGCCATCTATCCTATTACGCCGTCGTCCACCATGGCCGAACTCGTTGACGAGTGGGCCGCTGCCGGACGTAAAAACATCTTTGGCGAGACCGTCAAGGTGGTGGAGATGCAGTCGGAGGCCGGAGCCGCCGGTGCCGTACACGGCTCGTTGCAGTCGGGTGCCCTCACGACGACCTTTACCGCATCGCAGGGTCTGTTGCTGATGATCCCCAATATGTACAAGATCGCCGGTGAGTTGCTTCCCGGTGTATTCCATGTCTCGGCTCGTGCCCTGGCCGCCCAGTCGTTGTCGATCTTCGGCGACCACCAGGATGTGATGGCAACCCGCCAGACGGGCTTTGCTATGTTGGCCACCTCGTCCGTACAGGAGGTGATGGATCTGGCCGGTGTGGCTCACATCGTAGCCCTGAAGGCCCGCATCCCCTTCCTGCACTTCTTCGATGGTTTCCGTACTTCGCATGAGATTCAGAAGATCGAGCTCATCGACGAGGCTCGTCTGACCGCAATGCTCGACCGCGATGCCCTGAAGACTTTCCGTCAGAAGGCCCTCAACCCCGAGCACCCGGTAACGCGCGGTACGGCTCAGAACCCCGACATCTACTTCCAGACCCGCGAGGCTTCGAACAAGTTCTACAACGCAGTGCCCGATATGGTGGCCGAGGCCATGAAGCAGATCTCGGAGATCACGGGTCGCGACTATAAGCCCTTCACCTACTACGGTGCCGAGGATGCCGAGCAGATCATCGTAGCGATGGGTTCGGTAACCGAGACCATCAAGGAGACGATCGACTACCTCGTGGCACAGGGCAAGAAGGTGGGTCTGGTGACCGTACACCTCTATCGTCCCTTCTCGGAGAAGTATTTCTTCGATGTACTGCCCTCGACCGTGAAGCGTGTCTGCGTGCTCGACCGCACGAAGGAGCCCGGATCGAACGGCGAGCCCTTGTACCTCGATGTAAAGGATATGTTCTATGGCAAGGAGAACCAGCCGATGGTGATCGGTGGTCGCTACGGCCTCTCGTCGAAGGATACGACGCCCGCCCAGATGCTGGCCGTATTCGAGAACTTGGCTGCCGCTGAGCCCAAGAACCACTTCACCGTAGGTATCAACGACGACGTAACCTTCCTCTCGCTGCCCGTAGGCGAGGAGATCTCGCTGGCCAAGCCCGGTACCTTCGAGGCCCTCTTCTTCGGTCTGGGTGCCGATGGTACGGTGGGTGCCAACAAGAACTCGATCAAGATCATCGGTGGTTCGACCAACAAGTACTGCCAGGCCTACTTCTCCTACGATTCGAAGAAGTCGGGTGGCTACACCTCGTCGCACCTCCGCTTCGGCGACAACCCCATCACCTCGCCCTACCTGGTAACTACGCCCGACTTCGTAGCCTGCCATGTCCCCTCGTATGTCGATAAGTATGACGTGCTGAAGGGTCTGAAGGCCGGTGGTTCGTTCCTCTTGAACTCGGTACACGATGCCGCCACGACCTGCGCCACGTTGCCCGACCACATGAAGGTCTATTTGGCCAAGAACAAGATCAACTTCTACATTATCAACGCCACGAAGATCGCTGCCGAGTTGGGCTTGGGCTCGCGCACCAACACCATCATGCAGGCCGCCTTCTTCAAGATCGCCGAGGTGATCCCCTTCGAGAAGGCTGTCGAGGAGATGAAGAAGGCCATCCTGAAGTCCTACGGCAAGAAGGGCGAGGATATCGTCAACATGAATTATGCCGCCGTGGATGCCGGAGGTTCGGCCGTCGAGAAGGTGGAGGTTCCTGCCGCTTGGGCCGAGATCGAGCTCAAGGAGACTTGCGCCTGCACGGCCGATGAGAAGCGCCCCGAGTTCGTCTGCAACATCGTGGATCCGATCAACGCCCTGAAGGGTGATCAGCTCCCCGTGTCGGCTTTCAATGGTCGTGAGGATGGTACCTGGGACAACGGTACCGCCGCCTGGGAGAAGCGCGGTATTGCCGTGAGTGTTCCCGAGTGGAAGGTGGAGAACTGTATCCAGTGTAACCAGTGCGCCTACGTCTGCCCCCACGCCGCTATCCGTCCCTTCCTGGCAACGGAAGAGGAGGCTGCCGCTTCGGGCTTGGAGTTCAAGCAGGGCCTGGGTGAGACCAAGGAGTATAAGTTCCGCATCCAACTCTCGCCGCTCGATTGTACGGGTTGCAACAACTGTGTGGATGTCTGCCCCTCGAAGGAGAAGGCCCTCGTCATGAAGCCCCTGGAGAGCCAGATGAAGGAGGCCGAGCATTGGAACTACTGCGTGGAGAAGATCGGCTACAAGAATGTCGTAGACAAGACCAAGTCGGTGAAGAACCTCCAGTTCGCACAGCCTCTGTTCGAGTTCTCGGGTGCCTGCGCCGGTTGCGGTGAGACCCCCTATATCAAGGCCATTACCCAGCTCTTCGGCGATAAGATGATGGTCGCCAATGCCACGGGTTGCACCTCGATCTACTCGGGTTCGGCCCCCTCGACTCCCTACTGCACCAACGAGAAGGGTCAGGGTCCTGCTTGGGCCAACTCGCTCTTCGAGGATAATGCCGAGTTCGGTTTGGGTATGCATGTCGGTGTGGAGAAGCTCCGCGACCGCATCCAGCTCGCCATGGAGGATGCCATCGCCAACTGCGCCAAGTGCTCCGAGGAGCTGAAGGCCACCATGAAGGAGTGGATCGAGAAGCGTGGATCGTCGTCGGCTTCGGCCGAGGTTACCGCCCGCCTGGTGCCGATGATGGAGGCCTGCGGTTGCGATGCTTGCCAGAAGATCCTCGAGATGAAGGATTGGCTCGTGAAGAAGTCGCAGTGGATCATCGGTGGTGACGGCTGGGGCTACGACATCGGCTTCGGTGGTGTAGACCACGTCCTCGCCTCGGGTCAGGATGTTAATATCCTGATCATCGACACCGAGGTCTACTCGAACACCGGCGGTCAGTCGTCGAAGGCTACCCCCGTGGGTGCCGTAGCCAAGTTCGCCTCGAGCGGTAAGCGCATCCGTAAGAAGGACATCGGTGCTATTGCCATGACCTATGGCTACGTCTATGTGGCTCAGGTTTCGATTGGTGCCTCGCAGCAGCAGCTCTTCAATGTACTCAAGGAGGCCGAGGCCTACCCCGGACCCTCGCTCATCATCGCCTACGCACCCTGTATCAACCACGGTATCAAGGGCGGTATGACCCGCACGCAGACTGTCGGTAAGCAGGCCGTGGAGTGTGGTTACTGGCACTTGTGGCACTACAACCCCGAGTTGGAGGCCGCCGGCAAGAACCCCTTCGTCTATGACTCGAAGGAGCCCGATTGGTCGAAGTTCCAGGACTTCCTCAAGAAGGAGGTACGCTACACCTCGTTGCAGAAGGCCTTCCCCGCCGAGGCTGAGGAGCTCTTCCAGGCAGCCGAGGAGAATGCGAAGTGGCGTTATAATACTTACCAGCGCCACGCAAAGATGGAATACTAAGCGGTAAATTCCGCACCTCAATCATTGGGGCGAATGGGCAGTACGCAAAGTACAGCCCATCCGCCCCAATTTCATGTCGGCGCGGAATATCCTCGCTTAGTATCCCATCTTTACCATGCAATAGAGGGGGAAAATTTCGCATTTCAATCCTTGGGGTGAATGGGACGTACGAAAGTACTACCCATCCGCCCCAATTTCATGTCGGCGCGGAATTTCCTCGCTTAGTATCCCATCTTTACCATGCAATAGAGGGGGGGATAAATTCCATTTATTCTGTAAGCAAGCATCCCCATAAAGTACGAGCCTGTCTTTGTTTTAAGACAGGCTCGTAGCGCTCTTTCCTCGAAGGCCGATTTATTGCTCGTTCCCTTTGGCTTTCATCGCTTCGGCGAAGCAGTGGCGGCAGATGGGTTGGTAGCTATCCTGCGCACCCAGGACCACCTGCTTGTCGTCCACGATCAGGCGGTGCGAGTGGTGGGCCAGGTTACCACAGCGGACGCAGATGGCGTGTACCTTGGTGACATACTCGGCTGTGGCCATCAGAGCCGGCATGGGGCCGAAGGGTTTTCCCAGGTAGTCCATATCCAGGCCGGCCAGGATGACGCGCACGCCGTTGTCGGCCAACTTGCGGCAGACCTCTACGATTCCCTCGTCGAAGAACTGGGCCTCGTCAATACCCACGACATCCACATCCGAGGCCATCAGTAGGATGGTCTGTGCCGAATCCACGGGGGTGGAGCGGATGGCATTCGAGTCGTGCGACACAACCTCCTCCTCCGAATATCGTACATCAATGCGGGGCTTGAAGATCTCTACGCGTTGGTTGGCAAACTTTGCGCGCTTCATGCGGCGAATCAGCTCCTCGGTCTTGCCCGAGAACATCGAGCCGCAAATCACTTCGATCCAGCCCTTCTTTGTTGAACTTTCCAAAAACATATTTCGATTCTTTTCCTTATTTGTTGCAGTTATACCTATGTGGTGTTTTAACCTACTCGTCGAGGCGGGTGATTCTTGCTCCCAGGGCATTCAATCGGCGGTCGATGTCGCGGTATCCGCGGTCGATCTGATCCACATTCTGGATGGTCGAGACCCCTTCGGCCGACATGGCGGCAATCAGCAGGGCCACGCCGGCACGGATGTCGGGCGAGGACATGCGCGTAGCGCGCAGGCGCACCTCGTGGTTGTGTCCGATCACGGTGGCACGGTGGGGATCGCAGAGGATGATCTGGGCCCCCATGTCGATCAGTTTATCGACGAAGAAGAGGCGGCTCTCGAACATCTTTTGGTGGATCAGTACGGCTCCCTTGGCCTGGGTGGCCACCACCAGGAAGATCGACAGCAGGTCGGGCGTGAGTCCCGGCCACGGGGCATCGGCGATGGTCATGATCGACCCATCCATAAAGGTCTCGATGCGGTAGTGATCCTGCTGCGGGATGTAGAGGTCGTCGCCTCGCTGTTCGAACTGTATACCCATGCGGGCAAATTGGGTGGGGATGATGCCGAGGTTCTCGAACGACACATTGCGGATCAGAAGCTCCGAGCGGTTCATGGCCGCCATACCGATAAAACTACCCACCTCGATCATGTCGGGAAGCATCGTGTGTTCGGTGCCTCCGAGCGACTCCACGCCCTCGATGGTCAGCAGGTTCGAGGCGATACCCGAGATCTTGGCACCCATGCGGTTGAGCATCTTGCAGAGCTGCTGCAGATAGGGCTCGCAGGCGGCGTTGTAGATCGTGGTCGTCCCCTTGGCTAAAACGGCAGCCATCACGATATTGGCCGTACCCGTTACCGAGGCTTCGTCCAGGAGCATGTAGGTTCCCTTCAACTCCTTGGCCGAGACCTTGCCCGCCGAGAAGTCTAACTCGGCACCGAGCTTTTGGAATCCGAGGAAGTGGGTGTCCAGGCGACGGCGACCGATCTTGTCGCCTCCGGGCTTGGGAATGTAGGCTACTCCGAAACGGGCCAACAGCGGGCCGAGCATCATCACCGAACCGCGCAACTTGGCTCCACGACGGCGGTAATCCTCGCTCTGCAGGTAGTCGAGGTTGATCTCGGCGGCGCGGAACGAGTAGCAGTCGTCGGAGAGTTTTTCCACCTCGACCCCCATCGCCTTCAGCAACTCGATGAGTTGGAGCACATCCAGGATTTGGGGCACGTTTCTCACGATCACCTTTTCGGGGGTCAGCAACGTGGCACAGAGGATCTGAAGAGCCTCATTCTTGGCTCCTTGCGGGGTGATTTCACCATGCAGGCGGTGTCCGCCTTCTACTTGAAAAATAGCCATAATCTCTTTTGGTTCGGGTTCGATATACAAAGATAGGAAAATAATTGGGAATTATTTCAATTCACAATTTTTTATTCCTTATTCCTAATTCCCTATGGCAGTCATGGCGAGGAGCAGAAGGCGACATGGCAATCTCCCGAGCAGCGGAGAGCCGTCACCACTCCGCGCCGCGTCATGGCGAGGAGGGCGTAAGCTCGACGTGGCCATCTTTTTATCGGAGAATTATTCTCGCGATTGGTCGCCCATAAAAAGATCCCCACGGTCGCTCACGCTCCCTCGGGATGACGACGTGGAGAATTAGGAATAAAAAAAATTGAATCTTGAATTTTGAATTTCACGGGAGATTGCCACGTCGGGATTTCGCCCTCTTCGCAATGACTGGCTTATAAGGAGCAGATTTCGACTTAACGCAGCAAGTCCCGGATGGGTAGTACCTCAAGTACAACCCATCCGGGGCGCGCAAGGCAAGGTGAAATATGCCCTATAAAATCAAAAACAGAATGGGGTGATGCCTTGCACCACCCCATTCTATGGCCCATTCCCGAGGGAATTAAGCGTACTTGAAGGTCGACTCGTCCGAAACGGTCAGCTTCTTGCGACCCTTGGCACGACGTGCGGCCAATACCTTGCGACCGTTGGCGGTTGCCATACGCTGACGGAAACCGTGCTTGTTAATACGCTTGCGGCGCGAAGGCTGGTAAGTTCTTTTCATTGCCATAGCTATCTCGTTTTTAGTTATTTATTGCTCAAATAATCACATTTCGCGGAGTGCAAAGGTAAAACGATTTTCCCGATTTACCAAACATTTCCACCTTTTTTATCTCTTTTCCGGTGGTTTTTTCCTCCCGAGCCTCGTTTTTTCTCGATTTTCGAGCAGAAAAAGATTTTATACTTCACCTCTTTTTATCCTTTGGCAGCCTTGAGGGCGGAGATAAATTCGGGGTGTAGAGCCCACAGGGGTTCGGTTTGGAGCCACACTTCGCGAGCCTGGGCGCGTGCCGAGGGGCGTTCGGAGTTGATCTCTTTTATGAAGGCTTCGTCCGCGGGGTGCTCCTCGGCCGTAAACTCCTCGAAGAGGGCCGTGTGGCGGCTCTTGAGGTGCTGCAACGGGGCGGCAGCCAACTCTCCGCTTCGGCGGAAGGCGAGCCAAAGTTCCAGCAGGGGGCGCATGGGGCTCTTTTCGGAGATGTCAAGCAGGATCTCCTCGCAGAGATCGTATTCGCCGAGCTCCACATAGTCGAATCCCAGGAGATTGACTGCTTCGAGGTGGTCTTCGGGGTCGAGTTCCAGGCAGAGTTCCAGCAGGGCTGCCGAGAGTTCGAAATCGCCGATCAGGAAGTGGTCGATGGCCGATCCGTGAATCAGTTCCAGGGCGGCCCGGCAGTTCGGGTGGTTCCACTCGAGGTTGATCTCCTCCTCCTCGGGCAGGAGCTCTTCGATGAGTTGCACGGCGCGGTACCGCTCCTCGCAGGCGGCTTCGATCTGCCCCGAGTGTTGCATCTCGTTGGCTGTGCGGAGACGCTTACGAAAATCCCAAGGCCCCGATCCCTCCAATTCGAAGGTCTGTTCGGCGGTGGGGGTTAGGGCGTATTTAGGCGCGTTTTTCATGGGTGTATTTTTTTATGAGGTTGAGGACTGCTCCAAAGATGATCAGCGTGAGGAGCCCTCCCAGCAGGTAGGCCGTAAGGCGACTTTCGAGACCGAACATCAGGGGCGATACAAAAATGTAGCTGGTGCAGACATAGGTCATGAAGAGGGCCGGTAGCAGACCGATCCAAATCGGCTTTCGCTGCTTGGCCAAGTAGACCGTGATGGCCCATAGGGTAATGGCTGCCAGGCTCTGATTGCACCAAGCAAAGTAGTTCCAAATGGTTTGGAACGGCAGCGCAAGGATAATAATGAGACCCAAGGCAAAGAGGGGCAGCGAGACAAAGATGCGCTTGGAGAGGCTCTTCGGATCAATTTTGAGGAAGTCGGCCACAATCAGGCGTGCCGAGCGGAAGGCGGTGTCGCCCGAGGTGATGGCGCAGGCGATCACACCGAAGATCACCAGGCCGGCAATTGTGGAGCCGAGGGTCTCGGTGGCAATTTGGTCGATCAAGATGGCGGCATTGCCCCCGTGGGCGGCAATTGCCTCGTTGAGTCCTTGCACACCGCCCCAGAAGGCCATGCTGATGGCGGCCCAAATCAAGGCGACGATGCTCTCGGCGATCATGGCTCCGTAGAAGATCGAGCGGCTCTGTGTTTCGTTGGTCATGCAGCGCGCCATCAGGGGCGACTGCGTGGCGTGGAAGCCCGAGATGGCTCCGCAGGCAATGGTGGTGAAGAGCATGGGTAGGAGCGGGAATTTCTCCCGGTTGGCAATCATGTTCTCCAACGACGTGAGCTCCGGAATGGGGTATTTGTCGCTTTGGGTCAGCAGCACGAAGAGGATGCCCAGGGCCATGACAAGCAGGCCCAAGCCGAAGATGGGGTAGAACTTGCCAATGATCTTGTCGATGGGCAGCAGCGTGGCGAGGATGTAGTAGATGAGAATCGCCCCCAAAATCAGGAGCAGCATACAACTATAGTTTCCAATGCTTATCCCTTCAAGGGCGGGGATCGCGAGGTGGAAATCAATGAGGTTGGCGGGCTGCGAGAGGAATACGGCCCCGACCAATACCATCAGGAGCACGGTGAAGAGACGCATGAAGAACTTCACCTTGTCGCCCAACAGGTCGCCGATGATCTCCGGAAGGCTCATACCGTTCTGCTTCAGCGAAATTACGCCCGAGATCATGTCGTGCATGGCTCCGAGGAAGATGCCTCCGAGGGTGATCCACAGAAAGGCTACGGGGCCGTAGGCGGCACCCAGCACCGCGCCGAAGATGGGGCCCAGGCCGGCGATATTGAGTAGCTGAATAAGAAAGACCTTCCAGCGTGGGAGGGGAAGATAGTCCACTCCGTCGTAGCAGGTTTTCGAGGGGACGGGGTTTTTTGCGTCGATTTCGCAGACCCGCTCCAAATAACGCCCATAGGTGAAATAGGCCCCTATGAGCATCGCCAAACAGATCAAAAAGGTTACCATAGCGTACTTTTTATAAAGTTTTACCATACAAATGTAGTAAAAATTATAGGATTTCGGCCCAAATTTTCCGAATACTTTGAGGCGTGTCGATGCGCGAGGGGAAAAATGGAGCGGGTGAATCGGTTTCGGGGGGGCAGAAAGAATTTGGTGGGGAAAACACATCGCGTCATCCCGAGAATTTTCATTTTAAGGCGTAGCATCGCCTGGTGGTGTTGCATGAAAATTCGTGGGGATCTTCCTATTATAAAAGAGTTGCAGATTTGCTCAACCGCCCGGTCGATTAGGCGGTTTGGGGCAATCCTCGGTTTGGGGGAATGTCGATATGCGAAGAGCAAAAAAGAAAAAGGACGAAAGTATTTTTCGTCCTTTTTGCTCAAAGTATTTTGGAGTAGGGTTATCCTGCGACAAGTCCCCCTTTTCAAAGGGGGATTTAGGGGGAATGTCGATATGCGAAGAGCAAAAAAACAAAAAGGACGAAAGTATTTTTCGTCCTTTTTGCTCTGAGCCGAAACCGAGATTTGAACTCGGGACCCCTTCATTACGAGTGAAGTGCTCTACCGCTGAGCTATTTCGGCCTTCCGGAGAAACGGGTTCTCCTCGATTGCGGGTGCAAAGATGATAAAAAAAAATGAATCGACCAACAATTTTGCCAAAAAAATGTAAAAAAGTCAAAAATGGGCCTCGAATTGCGCTCCAATCGCAAAAAATACCGATCTATCTGAAAACGGATGCCTATATGTTATAAAATCAGTCTTTGTGCAGTTCCAACTCGGGGGGTGTGGAAAACTCCGCGCTTAAGGGGAGCACCATGGCCCGGTCGTGGTCGGGGGTGCCGGTGCCGAAGTCGAAATCGGCAGTGGCAAGCAGACGCACGGGCACCTCACCCGAGAAGCCGTGGTGGGCGTAGAACGCGCGCACCTGGTCATCGGCCGGGATCAAGATCAGCGCCTTCATCCCTTCGGCTTGGGCGCGTTGGATTGCCTCCTGCAGGAGGCGGGTGGCCAGGCCGCGACCGCGGGCCTCGGGGGTGGTGGCCACGCCGTAGATATAGCCCACATGTTCGCCCTCCTCGGTACGGAACGGAAGGAGGTGGAGCATCGAGAGGAGTTTTCGATTTTTGGGGTTGGTGAGCGTCGATGGTTCAGCGCAATCCTCCTCGATGCGGAGCATTCGGTCGCTTCGGAAGTGGTGGATCAGAAAGCGATCGACAAAGGCCTCCTCGTCGCCGAAGACCTCCTGCCAAAGGGCTTTGCAGGCCCGCTGCTCGTCACCAAGGAGCAGTGCCGTGGTCTTGGGCCAAAGCAGGGTGGGGTAGTAGGAGAGTTTCGAGCGACGCAGCCCCTCGAGACCCATATCCTCCTCGCGGTTGATGTAGGTAAACTCCGCGGGCAGGTGGTCGGCAAAGAGTTTGTTGATGGCCGCGAAGATCCCCTCGTATTGGGTGTCGGCCTTCTCGATGTGGCAGTCGAAGGTGTCGTAGTTGATCCGCGAGCCGTAGGTAAAGGCGGCCAGGCGGTCGTCGACATAGAGCACGCCCCCCATCAAGTCGAGCTCCTGCCAATGGTCGAAGGCCTCGCGCAGGGCTCGCTGCTCGTGGCGCATCGCCTCGCTGTCGGTGTCGCTTGTGCGGGCAGCTCGCCAGGCGGCTTCGAGTTGCAGACACGCCTCGAAGTGGTCGGGGGTGAGGGGTTCGTAGCGGTAGTTGTAGCCGTTTAGGAAACGGTTCAGGTGGTTGCGTTTGGGTTGGTACTTGCGGCCCGCGAGGGAGCGGAGGTCGTCGGCCAGGTAGATGTAGTCCGACAGGGCGCGGTCGTCGTCGAAGGCGAAGTCGTGGCAGAGCGAGCTCTCGCAGATGCACTTGCGGCCTTCGCGACAGAGGCCGTAGAGGCGCAGCGGCTGTCCGAAATTTTCGCGTGCATCCTGCTCCAAGAGGGGAAGCAAGTGGGAGAAATCGCCCTCGCCGATGGGTTGCATGTAACCCAGTTGCTCTCGGCCGTCGATCAGAAAGCGAATGATCAGAAACCCCTCCACCACGGCCCAATGGGTTTGGTGAAAGGCGCGCCAGCAGTAGATGTTGGCGAACGACATGTCGCAGTTGCGGCACTCGCTGGGGTGGGTGTAGTGTTCGATTGTAGCCTTGTCGGCCAGCTCTACGGGTTTGAACGAGATCATTTTACCAGGTAACTCTGTTGGCTGATATGCGTGTAGTATTGCTGAATGAGGGCCTTCAATTTTTGTGCCTCCTCGTCTTGCTCCGAGAGTTCGGGACTGAGGGCGCGGGCCCCCTCTTCGGTGATGAGTTGGTAGCCGTTTTCGTAGCTGAAGGCCCAACGCGGACGCTCGGGCTCGGCGAAGAGGTCGCGCCCAAAGGCGAAATAGGGCTCCGTATTCCCCAAAAGAGCGAGGATGGTGGGCATCCAGTCGATCTGCTGTGCCGGCTCCGAACTCTCGCCCTTAAGGTTGCTTCCGGGGGCGTAGCAGAAACCGAAGATGTGGTGGTCGCCCGGCCAGGTGAGGCTCTCCGTGCTGTAGCGCTCCGACGAGACATGGTCGGCTACGAAGACAAAGAGGGTATTCTTGAACCATTCGGCCTCCCGGTAGCGATGGAAAAACTCCCGAAAGGCGTAGTCTTCGTAGGCGGCGCAGCGATGGATGGCCGTGTGGCCTATGGGCAGTGAGTCCTTCAGCCGTTCGGGCACCACAAAGGGGTGGTGCGACGAGAGGGTGAAGAGGGTGGCCAGGAAGGGCTCTCGGAGGGTGGTGAGCTCCTCGCCAAAGAAGTGCAAAAATTTGTCGTCCCAAATCCCCCAATAGCCATCGAAGTCCTCTTTGCCGTGGCGGGCTTCGTACTCTTCTCGGGCGTAGAGGTGCTCAATGCCGGCCGAGCGGGCATAGGCTCCGAAGCCCATCGAACCCGCCTCCGAACCGCAGAAGAAGGCGGTTTCGTAGCCTTGGTCGCGCAGGATGCGGGGCAACTGTCGACTCTCG